>JABHYP010000305.1 GCA_018656855.1 Candidatus Latescibacterota bacterium
CTGACCAGCCTGCAAACCGGTAACCGTAGCTGGATTGGGCCGTTATACGAACGGGAACATCTTTAAAATAAATACCGCGCCAGAGGAACTCGTCAAGTGTCAAGGTATTTAAAATAACTATTCCTGTGCCTGGTTGTGAAACATTAAGGTTAACCTGTGCCGTACCGCTTAAATTAAATTCATCACTTATATAAGTGCGTAAGGAATCCACCCTGGTTTCACAAAACTCTTCAACAGACTGTACTTCCATATTCCACTGATACATTGAATTAATTGCTCCAAATGAATCATTCCACCTCCAAATATGATTGGGCATCTCTGGTTCAATCGCTGATTTAACTTCATGGATTTTCTGCATTACAACACTTGTATGCAAAAATGTATTCATACAATCTGCAAACCGGTTGATGAAATCATATTTAAAAGTTCGATTTTCAAGAAGTTTACGAAAAACGAACGTTGTCCAGGCCGGCCATGGACATTTACTGGGATCAGAAGCATATGCAAGTGTATTAAATCCTGTCATATCGTTTACATTTCCAAAGTAAACACTTCCTCCAAATGTAAAATCGAGATCGAACGGCAGCCATCTCCACTTGCCTTCCGGTGTTCTGGGGCGCCACAGTTTCATATTCCTGCCAAGCCAGTCCCCGTTGCTACCATGGATTTCGAGTATCATGTAATTAATGTAGGAAGGTATATCCATTTGAGTTTTTATATAGTTATAATATTCATCAACACTCAAATCATGATCAGTCATATATTCCAGCATGGAATCATAATGTTCGTAATCCCCTTCAATAAGTAAGGCACCGCCAGGGTGTTCCGATTTATGGGTAAGTTCTAAAAAATCTATATTATCCGGGTCGGCACCGTGATGAGACTCAAAATATTCCTCATTGTATTTTTCGCGGATATTGTGAATTCCCCAGTATTTTCCGTTAATGTAAACAACAGCCGGTCGGTATTCCTGAATATCCAGATCAACACCTTTAAATAAACTTGCATTCAGTCCGTCACGAAACATAGTGTACGGCCAGTCATTGCCGGAATTACGCAGTATCAGGGATTTGAATTCGGTAATCGGAGAATCCGGAAAAATTTGATAATTTATTACTTCATAACCATACTGCCCACGGACAAAAATAGATAAAGATTTCTGGGGAAATCCTGATGACGATTGACCTCGTATTTTTGTGCCGGCATTAATGCTGAAACCGAGATGGCCATTCGGTTCGTAATATTCCAGATGTACTTCTCGTTCCCAGGTTCTCTGATGTTCATTTAAATATATCCCTTTGACGCTGCTAAAGAAACCATCCGGGTCAGTGGCAATTGAGATAATTGGTAGTGTTGACTTCTCATTAATAAAATAAGTATGAACGGCAATTTTTCCGGGGAGTAAACCAGTCTCAAAAGCTCTGGCCTTGATTACAGTAGTTTCAGCTATAGGTATTGAAGCGTAATATTCATCTGAACTTTCCGTGGGATCACTTCCATCTTTCGTATAGCGTATAACTGCTGTTGAAGAATTACACGACAGTGTTAAAGAGATACTGCTGTCATAAAATCCACCGGAATGCGATACTGTTACCGAATCTGCAAATATCTGCCCTGTTGTGGTGTTGCTGTTTCCGGGTGTTGGATTTGAAAAAAACACCAACTGAGTTCCTCCATCAGGCTGCCTGCCCCATGACATGTCGGAGGGAATATAACCTGTTTCTAACCGGTCACACATGTCGCCGGAACTATCGGTCAGAACCAGCGTTTCGCCGGTTGCTTTGATTTTGAAATTTGTGTGCATGTAGTTTTTAATAGAAAACTTCAGAAAATCAGGCATGCCCCTTGGATTTGGCGGAGGAATAGTCATACCGAACGTTAAAAAAGGGATCGCGGCCATAGTCGAATTTTTTGGATGTATATTATGTATTTGAATCGCAAGCACATTTTCTCCCTGCACAAGGAGCGATTGGATATTTTCAATTTCAAATACATCCGGATTACCGCCTTCAAATAGTTGAACTTTTCTTGTTTTTCTTGCCTTCGAATCGTAGGGCGGAGGAATGCCTGTCTCACCGATATTTGCACGCGCAATTTCAGTTCCATTAAAATAAGCGACAAAAGCATCATCATAATCTATCTGCAGGAGACAGGCAGTAATATTTGCAATATCATTAACTGTAAATGATTTTCTAATGTAGAATGACACGGTTTGTGGAAGAGTCGTTGCTAAATCATAATAAAATCCAAAACCGCTGGGGCCGGAGTCCCATCCTGAATCATCAAATCCAACAAGGCGCCAGGTTTCGGGAGTTTCAGACTCGGGGATACAATATCGCCATTCATCTCCTTGAGTTATAACTGTCTCCCAATGTTTTACAATATCTTTTCTGTCTTTTCCTGAGGCAAAGACCAGCAGGTGTTGCCCGGAACCAAGGCTGTATTCTGGAAAAATCCATTTAAAAGGATTGGATGGCCTATCGGACAAACCATATCCTGTTAAATCAACAGGAGAAGAGCTGGGATTGAAAATTTCTATCCAGTCAGAATAGTCTCCATCTTCATCTGGTATAGATGGTATTTCCGATGGATCACGGTAATAATTATAGTTTCTATATACCGCATTGCTCAATCCCCATGTTGTATTCCCGTCTTTTTCTGTTACAATTGATGGCATGACTTCGTTGATGAGAGGTTTCATTTCATTGGAGAATCCGGTATTCATTCTCAATCCACAAACCACAAAAATTTTAATAATGAGTAATGAGGCTTTATGTGATTTTTTAATTTTTTCATATTTCATGGTTGTATCTCAATTATTTTCCTAAGGAATTTAATCTTACATTCCCCATATCAAAACATTCTTATTTGTTAATAAATAGTACTTCTTTCCCATAAAATCTAAATAAAACACTAATTTTGGCAATTCTTTTTAGGTAAATGATCAAAGGAACCACAAAATGAGTATGTTTATAATATTAAAGATATTCAAATTGCCTGTTCTGTCAATATATTTTTTATACTGGTAAATTGACCCGGGGGGATGCAAATAATTTGCATAAAAAAAACCCGCAGATATATACAACCTGCGGGTTATTGTTAAGAATGTCTGTGATACGTTTATTCTCTCCGCTCGCTTTCCGGGATGTTGACCACCATAACCGAGCACTGCCCGAACGTGTCGCCGCTTTTGCCTTCCACATGTTGAATAAAAGCGCCATTCCAGCAGATGAACAGCCTCTCGCCTTTGTCGTCGAGCTTGATCGAGAAAGTTCCGCCCGGCGTGTAACCGTATTTTTCATAGTAGTATGGGAACATAAACGCAAGCACCTTGATGTCGCCGGTCTTCGTGTCGTACTGTACCACGGGGGAACCGTCGGAATAACCGTGGCCGTGCGCGCCGGGGAGGTAGTAGACATACCGTCCGCCGGGGCTTCTGTCCATCGAGGCTGTGTAACGCTCCTGCCCGGGCCAGTTGTAACCAAAGCCAACGATCTTTTCGTTATCAGGATCGAAAGTAAAGAGCTTTCCGGCATAACCCACACACCAGAAGAGACCGTCCGGGCCGCGCTTTCGAGTCTGGGTGCGCATATAGTTATAGCCGCCTTCTTTTGCCCCGCGCGTGGAGGTTTCTGTTTCACGGGGGACATGACATTCTAGCTTAGTGAAGCGGTTTTTGAAGGGATCGTACTTTATCATGTGAAGCTCGGGATCGGCCTGTTTGTCCCGGTTAGAGGTATATACCATGCCGGTTTTGTCGTCGATGAGTATGGCGCGCTCCCACCAGCCCATTCCTTTCGGAAGGTAGCCTGCCCACTTTGTTTTCTGCTCGTTGATGTCCCAGGCGAGAAATTCTCCGAACATACCGACAGCATACATGATGCCTCTATCCGTGTCGACTCTGTGGTACGGCCATGAGGCGCGGACAAGCGGGACGCCGTAATCGACAATATCGCCGGTCATCACATCGTAGCTCATGATATGGCCGCC
>JABHYP010000306.1 GCA_018656855.1 Candidatus Latescibacterota bacterium
CAGCCTTTTCCTCCATGACACCGATGACTGTGTACCACTGGTCACCGATTTTAACATTCTTTCCTAACGCTTCACGAAAATAAAACAGGTCATGCTTGATCCCGTATCCAAGGACGCATACCCGGCGTTCCTCCTCAACATCTCTGTATGTGAAAAAAGAGCCTTCCAACGGAAAGTAATTCATCACAGGCATGTATTCCGGGGTTGTTCCTACAAGCGTAGTTTTATTTCGCACATTTTGATAGAGAATATTTTTCGATATCTCACGCATGGGTACCGTGGTTTCCACCAGAGGATTCAGTTCACGCACCGCGCGGGCATCAGCCCAGGTAAGACCTACAGACTTATTCGAGCGTTGTTGGATGTTCGCTTCATCGGTGATCGGGATATCCTGAACAATGATATTATTCATTCCCATCAACTGTATCTGCTCAAGCGCCTGCTGTTTTGCGCCTTCTCCTATTGAGAGCATGGCAATAACCGCTCCAACTCCGAAAATTATGCCGAGCATGGACAACAGTGATCGAAGAAGATGACTGCGTAATCCTTCAAGACCAATGAATAAGCTTTCCTGGTAGTTCATAGTTATATTTTCCAATCGTTTACATTCAACGCGTTACACTATTATAAAGGTAAAGAACTAGATCTCCTTTGATTATTTGATTTGCTTCCCTGTTCCTGTGAGGTTGCCACTCCCAGTTCTTCCAGCGGCAGGGTTGGATCGCGAAGCGCGATACGGTCACCTTCCGAAAGACCCTCTTCGATGATGATGTAATCGCTGTTCTTCTTGCCGACCTTGACAACCTGCCGGTCAAATCCACGGCCTTTTATATAAACGACCGTAGTGTCTTCATTTTCAAATACCGCTTCCAGAGGAACGTATAGAGCATTCGAAATTGTACCGGTAATTATATTGCACTGAGCGCTCATTCCCGGTTTCAACTCTTCATGTGAACCGTCAACGGTAACATTTACATCAAAAACCTTCAGGTCCGAGCCCTCTTCGCTTCGCGCAAGGGTTGCCACACTGGTGATTTTCCCGTAAAATGTAGGTCCTGGTAATGCATCAAGGGTAATGACCACCTGTTGGCCGACAGCCATACGGCTGATATCTATCTCGTTCACAGATGTTTTTACCAGCATTGTCGAAAGATCAGGAATATTGATGATATCCATTCCTCGATGCGGAGTGTCGCCAATCTTAACCTTTTCCCTGCCATTGGGCGACCAGATTTTTTGCAATACCACCATACCGCTCTTTGGCGCCGTGAGTGTCATAGCATCCAACATTTCCTGGGCCTCATCTAAACGCATTTGGGCCTGCTTTACACGTAACTCAGCCTTGGAGAGATTTGCTGCGTCGATAACCTTCTGTGATTCTATTTTTTCTTTTGCCTGCTGAAGAGCCAGTTCAGCCTTTTTGAATTCAATTTCCTGCTCACGCTTCTTAATTTCAGCCTCATATTTCATGAGTTCGAAGCGGAGTTTAGCCTGCTCGTAAGAATATTCTTGGGTGAGGAAACTGTTCTCTAATTGTTTCAACGTTGATTCAATATTGGCTTTAGTGCTGGCGAGATCCGCTTGGGCATTTTCAAGGTCGTCCTGACGGTCTTGCACACGGCTTTCCGCTTCGCTGGTATCAAACTGGACCAGAAAATCACCCTGCTTAACAATCATACCATCCTCGACAAGGCTGGCGATACGGACGCCACCCCGTGACCTACGCGGCACCGAAACCGTAACTGATTTTGCCGCCTGTATTTCACCCTCTGTCCGAATATCCATAATGAATTCACCTGCTTCGGTATCAAACGTGGCAATTGCAGGACTTGTTTTACCTATCCCTATTATAACAAAAATCGCAACAAGAACAATTGCAGCGACAGTCACAATCACAGTATTCTTTTTTTTCAGTTTGGTGAAATCAGGTAATTTCATTTTTTATCCCTCATTATTTATTATAGTGATTCTTTTCAATATTTTTTATTGTTAAAAAATGCTTATATATTCATGGTATTGAACGACAGACCGCCATTTTTCTAATTCTTATCTGCCCTGAATATTAGCGGGAGGTCTTCCCGTCTGCATGGAAGCACCTCTGCGAGATCGTTCCATTGGTCTGGAAGCGCCGTCAGGAAGTCTTTCCATCGATCTCTGCATTTCACCTGAAAGCCGTTCCCTGCTCTCGACGGGAGCTGGTTTTGCTTCGGGATCATAGGTGAGTCCCTGTTCGTTCATGTTTCCGATATGTGCCAGAAGTTCCACCTGCTCTGTTCTGCGAAATTCCATTTCGGCAAACCAGCCAAGGGGATTAACATTCTGGTCAGGCGGTATCCAGCAAATCTGGTCGCCTTCACTCACCCCGTTGTTTACAATAATGAACCGTTCATTTCTCTTGCCTGGTTTAACCGGCACCGGGTTCGGGAAACTCTGCCTGGTAAAAACTATCGGTGAGCCTTCCCTGTTTTCGAATACGGAACCAATCGGAACATATAAAGCATCGGGAAATTCATCTATAATAATTCTTGCCTGAGCAGTCATGCCGGGTTTAAGCTTCGGGTCGGAATCATCAAAAAGTATCCTGACCTCGAATGCAGGAACTTCATCTAAAGGTTCCTGAGTAGTATCCCTCCTCCATCTCCATGCCTCTACTTTTTTTTCAACAAGCTGTGCAACGTTCGTTACTTTACCATAAAATTCGGTGTCTTCGTAGGCATCAAGCCTTAAAACAGCTTTTTGTCCTGGTTTTACTTGCGCTACATCAATTTC
>JABHYP010000307.1 GCA_018656855.1 Candidatus Latescibacterota bacterium
CGATCGAAGCGGAAACTCAAGATGTTGTGAGAATACACCTTGAAGGATGTCCATCCTGCAGGAAAGAATATCAGGAAACTGTGGATATGCTTGAAAAGGTCAGGGGAGTAATTATTGAAAATCAACCCGCTCCGGCACCCGGATTTATAGAAATGGTGGGAAAAAAGATTGCGAAGAAAAAGAAAATACGTGCTCTCTTTTACCGGGTTGTTCCTGTGGCGGCAGCAATAGTGTTTACCATATCTCTTGGCTTATACAGCTTTGTATGGCGGGATACGACAAAACCTGTAAATGAGCAGTATGTTACTGGGGAAATTTACGATGAATTTAACGAGTTTATTGCTTCACAGCCTTTTACGGGATATGAGCTCAATGAACTGGCGGAAGTAATTGATGTCGCTGACGAAAAAGACATCGCAAGCGAATTGCTTGTGTATAATAACACGAATATAACTCCCGAGGATATTATTGAAATAATGGACGATGATGATCTGGCTATGCTCTTTGCTGAAATGGAAAGGTAAGGTGATTGAAATGAAACAGTATCTAATTCTATTCTTTACGGTTTTATTCGTCTGCGGGATAAGGGGCGCTCCCCTATCAATGAAAGGAGAATCGGTAGAAATTACTCGTGATATCGTTGTTTTTGAAAATAATCTTCAGAAATGTCTTGATAAAACAATTGAAGAGACGCCAAAACTCCTTCAACAGAGGCAGGAAGAATTAAAAGATCGATATCTCGTAGAGTTTCAGGATCGATTTGACGATCATTTATTGCGTCTGTATGCCGAGGCGCCAGAAATTTCTCAAACCCGTAAAAATAGTGAGTCATCACCTTCAGGTAGGAGACATGGCTCCAAATCCAGGCTCATGGTAATGTACAGACTTATTGATTACCTTGACCTCGATGAGGAAACGGAGACAAAATTCTTATCCGCTCACCTTGATTTTACGAACAAACACGACAAGTTCCACAATGAACACCGTGAATTGATCAAGACAATAGCCGAACAGGCCGATGATGAGAATGTGACGGTTAGCGATTTAAAGAAGAAAGTTGAACGGCTTAAATTCCTGGAAAAATCAAAGGAAGCGGAGCGGGAAAAGTTCCTGAAAAAATCAAAAAAGATTCTTGACGAGCGTCAGTATATCAAGCTCATAGTTTTTAACGATAAATTCAAGCAGGATCTCATAGCACGTTTCCGGTCGGACAGAAATTCTGAAAGATCACGTAAAAATATAGAAGAAGACCGTAAAAATTTTGAGGAGTGGATAAAAGCAAGAGAGAAGGAAAAGTAATAATTTTCGTTTTAATAAGGAAGCGTTTATACATGAAAAAGGACTTAAATCTTTTCCATGAGCTCATCCTTTATCCAGCCGCCAGCACCGCTTTTAAGCTTGATAAGGTTCCATGAATCCCGGGTACGTTGTATGGTGATTTTGGTGCCTTCGTGTATTGTGAAAATATGCGTGTTTTCCACACTGGGTCCGGAGTATGCCGATGCTTCTTCAGTCATAATAATCCCTTCAACTACTGTAGAGGCGTAATGAACCTTTTGAATAAGAATTCCGGTTGAAACAGCGAATCCCAGCCCACACAGGAATGAAACCACAATCAGCGTCATTCTCTTCCACTTTCTCATAAACAAAGCCCCCGTTGCAAATACCATCGAAAACACAAATAAATACCCTGACCATAGCGCCGCGGTATTCACATTAACAGCATTGTAACGCCTGTTAAGAAATGCAAGAACCACGTTGGGATTTCTCGGTTCCTGATCCTTTTTGATACTGTTCAGATATACCAGGTTGGAGAGAGCATCCTTGTCCGAGGGTGCAAGCTTGAGCGTACGTTCGAGATGGAGTATTGCCTTGCCCACAAAACCTGCGCGAAAAGCTGCATTTGAGGCATTGTAATTGAGATCGGGATTGGCTATCCCGCTCCGTATAAGCTCTTCATAGATATCGAGTGCCCTGCTGAACTGGCCGTCACGGTATAAAGCGCCGGCTTCATTAAACCGTTCTGCAGGAGTGACGGCAATTGCTGCTTCTAACCCTGAAACCAGCAACAGCACTATCGAAAAAACTATAAGGCAAACAATTTTCAGCAAGAGTTTCATAGTGTTTCTTTCAGGCTGGTGAGAATATCCCTTGTATCTTTCAGCAAATTTTCCTGGGCTTCATGCCCGGAACCGGCTGATGAGAACTGGACGAAATCACATAAGTCGAGCGTTTTTCTGATACGTTCGGCAAGTTCTGAGGTAATACCGTTTCTTTTAAGTACATTTTCCAATGAGGTAGACGTCTGAGTTCCAGTATCAATATTCAGTCTGTCACCAATGTATATAATAACCGCTTCGCTTAATTTTCCGCAAAAATCAAGTTTACGGTTGTTCTTAATCATAAGTGAAGCATCTGAAAGTCTTTTTTGAGCGTTTTTCCATGCATTAAGCCGTCTCTTAAGGCCGGTGTTCTTTTCTATTGTGTCACGTCTTTTTTTTACACCGAATACCATTACAAAAGATAAAAAAGGAACAACGTACAGAAGATAAAACGTAAAATGTGAATAAATCTGTTTCTGTGTGCTTTTCAGAATCTTTTTATCAGGTTTTACATAGTGTATATCGCTTGCAATATTCTCAATTACCCGGCGTGAAATACCTCTGGTGCTTCTGGTAAAAGCCGATTCGTTGCCCGGTAATATTTTTAATTCTATAGGCTCGGTAAGAACAGTGTGGTAAGACTCGTCTTCGGGATTGAAAAAGGAGAGAGAAAAACTGCCAAGTGTCATTTCGCCCTGATGAATGGGTATGAGGACATACTCCCATGTTTTTGCGCCGCCGACAACGAATCCGGAATTCAAGATTGTTTCGGCAACTTTGGGATCGTACGTTTTGAAAGCTGAAAAACTCGGCGCTCCGAGCGATGTAATAAGATCTAGATTGCCTTCTCCGGTCACCGTTATTTTGACAGTTATCACCTCATCTATCCTGGAGGTTTGTTTATCTATCTTTGACGAAATATCGAAGTTTCCGACAACGCCGTCGAAATCTGAAGGTTTCCCTTCTTCCGGCAGCGGTTTAACACGTATGGTTATCGGATCGGTGGAAATATTTCTCACCTGTAGCGGGGACCAGAAACCGCCGGAACGGTAGGTAAGTTGAGCTTCTCCTATGGTGAGTTCACCTGTTGTGGTTGGGAAAAGGGCGGTTTTAATAGTATTTGTCTGGTAGAGCCTTTTTCCAATCATTCTGGTGGATACCGGAATTTTCGGGAGATCGACAGCCCAGAAGCCAATTCTCAAAGGCGGATTGTATTCGGAATTGGCAAGCAGTGCCCGGCTGTTATTGAGCTCAAAAGTATAGGTAATCTGATCTCCTAAATAGGGTTCTTCGTCATCCACATAAGCCCGAATGAACGTGTCCTGATTGCCCTTGATGTTTTCACTGTTTATTGAACTTTTCTCATCAGCTTTCTGTCCGGGATTTACTTTCGGAATGCTTCCGGCAACGATTTCGACTTTTATTGCAGGCGCTGAAAATTTTTCTCTCCCTGCTTTAAATGTAACCGCGCCGATTTTATATGTACCTGTTTTATTGGGTTTTAGTGTATATGTATAAGATTTGCTCACAAATATTTTAAAATTTGTTATATTTGTTTCCGAACGTGTTAAGGGAGGTCCTATTATTGTAAAATCCGGCATTGTCTCCAGCATGGGAGCCCCTGCCTTGCCGGCGTCGCTGCCGGACGCTTTAACCGTTAACGCCAAAAATTCTCCGAGCGAAGCTTTTGTCGGAGTAACAGTCGATGTAACCTCGACCTGAAGCCCTTCTGCTTCGTTAATAGCAACTGATAAAAGAAAAATAAATATGAGAGTGGAACGTTTCACCTTACCAGTCATCTCCCTGCTGTACATCGGTTTTCATTTGAGAGCGGCGAAGTGAAAGCGCTTTTTTTTCTTCGTCATTGAGCGCATCGAGGATTCGCATGGCTTCCTCGGGTGTCATTTTCTGGCTCTGGTTAACCTGCTGTTTCGATTGTTGTTGCTCCTGATCCTGCTGCTGCTGTTCATCCTGGTCAGGAGTTTCGCTTTCTTCACCTTCATCCTCTTTTTCCCGGTCTTCCTGATTATCCTCTTTTTTTCCGCTATCTTCCTTATCTTCTTTATTCTCTTCTTTCTTTTCGCCGTCCTGATTTTCCTCTTTGTTTTCACTCTTTTTATTTTCCTGCTGTTTTTTCCATTCGCGGACTGCGATTTCAAGGTTATGCCTTATATCTCCTGATGTCTGGTCGAGCCTGACAGCTTTCTTGTATTCCTCTATGGCTCCTTCTAAATTGCCAGAGGCAGTAAGCGTGTTACCGGCATTATAGTGGGCTGCGGCTTTCATACCGACATCTTCCAGTCCATGTGCCGC
>JABHYP010000019.1 GCA_018656855.1 Candidatus Latescibacterota bacterium
CGATGAGAATAGCTGAAATCCCGGTCTGCATAAGTTCATAGCTTGCATTGTATGTTACCGTGTTTCCGACGAGTACAGGCACTTTCATTTTTTTGCAAAATTTCTCGAAATCGAGAGTCTCATACCTTGTAGAATAGTGCCTTACGGTACTCACCTGGGATTGAACGACAAAAACATCAACACCGGCGTTCGCAGCAATATCACCAAATTTTATTGCGTTCTGAGGAATACAGGAGACAACCGCAGGAACACCGGCTTCCTTGATCTCGCCAATACGCTTTTCAATCAGGTTGTCTTTAGTCGGTTCACGGTAAATTGACTGGAGCAGTTTAGTCGCCTTTTCCGCCGAAACGCTCGTAAGCTCTTCCAGAACAGTGGAGGGATTCTCATATCTTGTTTGAACGCCGTCAAGATTCAATACTGCCAGCCCTCCGAGTTTACCCATTGCGATGGCAAATTTCGTGTCAACAAGGCCGTCCATCGCGGCAGCAAGAATTGGAACCTCAATTTTCATATTATCCAATTCCCAGGATACATCGACATCATATGGATCAACGGAAACCTCACCCGGAACAAGCGCTATTTCATCAAATCCATAGCACCTCCTCGCCTTGCGCCCTCTGCTGATATACTCGCTCATATTTAAATCCTCTTTATAAGTTATTTAAAAATGAAAATATTATCCTCGTTTGTCCACCTGGAGACAACCTTTATCGTGTCAGGAAATACATAAACATGCTCGGCCGCCCGGTACGGAACAATTGATCCTGGAAACATTTTTCCGTCTCTATCCACATCTTTATATGCCCTGCAAATATAACTGCCCGGCAGCACCGGCCCGGTCGACCAATTCACGGAATCCTGAACGGCAAGTTCTTTCACGATCTCAGCCTCAATATTTTTAAAGAGAAGACGGTACAGAGTCCTGTCGGTTTCCGTGTAATCCTCAATAGAGCCTTCGATATATCCGAGCGTATCGGGTGATACAACCCTGAAAGCGAGTTGTGATCCCTGTACAGTCAGAGTATTACCCGCTGCGCCTTTCAGTTTTTCCCTGTCGAAAATCACATTATAATTCGTATTTTCATTCCACTCTTCCAGGGGAATCAGTTCAAATTCATTCGGTGCGGTGCGTTTTATCGAAATTCCCTCCGGCGAGCCCTCTGAAAACGCCTCGTCCGGGTTGTCCGGCATAATAATAATCCTGTTAAAGGCCACCCGGATATGTTCATCGCCGGGCGCAAGGATTTTCGGCCCCCATTCCACAACTGTCAGCGCTGTGGTGTCGGGTAGATCCGTTCCGTTAAAGAACGGTATCACACCCATCGGCTCGAATATATTCCCGTCCCTGTCTTTAACACGCGTTTCACTGACCTCATACCGCCTGCCGTTTTCCTGCATTTCGGTGGCAGCCGAAATCACCGCCTGGTTATCCGCTGGCATGAACCAGTCAATGATGTCAAGCCCGTCGAACTCAATATTTACCGGCGAGGATTCAATTCCCCTGTCAAAGTACAACACAACGCGCCGGCTGTCAGGAGCCTTTACAGAAATAAGCCGCACCATGCTTGTATCGCGTTCTGATATGGCTATATCGGGTGCGAGGGCTATAGAATCTCCCTCTGCAAGAACAACATCACGCGGCGCCAGACCGATTAAATCATAGCTTTCCGTGTAATAACCGTTACGGTCGTTATCACCAATGGCAAAAAGGCGGTACGCACCGCCGGACAGGCCGATCATTTCATATGTGCCGTCGGAACCGCTCTGTGTCATATAATCAGGCACATCGTTTCTCGGATCGGGCATAAGTTCTTTATCGTCTATATTATACGCAACAACATCAACGCCAGAAGTTTTTTCTGCATCCCCTGAACGAAAGCTGCGGGGAACAATCCTGCCTTTAATTTTCCTGTTTTCCACAATGTCGCCTGTGGAGAATGAAAGCGTAATTGAATCTTCAAGCTGATTACGCCGCAGGTCGCTTGCCTTTGAACCGATAGATATGACATAGGTAGTATTATTCCGGAACGGCTCGGCAAAATGCAGAACAAGAATCCTGTCCATCGATTTCCATTCATATTCCGGCCAGGCAGAGGGAATGGGAACGATAAAAAGGTTTTCCTCCACGCTTTTTGTATCCATGGGTTCTTCAAACTCGAAAACTACCGGTTCGGTTCTTGAAACCCCGGCAGTCAGGTGCTCCGGTTGTGACCTCATAAGCGAAGGCAGAGTTTTATCATCCGTACCGCCGGGAGGATATCCCTGTTTCGCACAGGAAATGCTTATAAAAACAAACAAGGCAATTACCAGATATGGAAATCGCCCTTTGCATTTTTTATCCTTCAGCAACAGGCAGAGTCGAATAAAGTTAATCGAAAGCGAGAAAAAACGCATATTATCCATCAGTCCTCTGCAACGTTAAGCCCGATTTCGATTACTTTCACCGGTGAACCAGTAGCATATAAAGCACAGCTTTCTGTATATGCAAACGGTTTTCCGCTTCATCAAACG
>JABHYP010000308.1 GCA_018656855.1 Candidatus Latescibacterota bacterium
GATGCGGAGAACCTCGCATTTGCCATGCTGGCAAAGCATTTCGAAGTTTCACAGGTTATCGTCAAGATGAATGATCCGAGCTTTGAAGAAGTTTACAGGACCGTCGGGGTCAAGAATATCTCACGAGGGAAAGAGCTTCTCATTAGCCAGATAATGCTTAATATCGAAAGCCCTGAACTGAGAACTATCATAAGCTTCGACAATATTGAGATATGTTTGTTCATGATACCGGAAAATGCTCAATGCGCCGGAAAAACAGTCGCGAATGCTGTCTCAAAAAAAGGTTTTCCGCTTGAAATTGTTATGACCTGTATATTCGACAGTGTCAAGCATTCGTACAAAATTCCCCGTGGAAGCACTGTCCTGAATGTTGGCGACAGGGTCTTTCTGTGCGGTACAATGAAAGATATCAAGGAGGCGGGCAAATATCTGTCGGAATAAATGCTGTATTTACAACAATTAGAATATTTCTTTTGACAGATTGAATATCAGTACCTTTGTTTCCAATCTTGGGAACACCGAAAATAAAATGCAACCGGAGCAAACAACGCGATTTCATAGCCGCATATGGGACCACTGCTATACTTCCCTTTCTCTGAGGGCGGCGCACATCACTGCT
The DNA here is from genome assembly GCA_018656855.1 of Candidatus Latescibacterota bacterium. Taxonomy (GTDB): domain Bacteria; phylum Latescibacterota; class Latescibacteria; order Latescibacterales; family Latescibacteraceae; genus JABHYP01. The sequence goes on from JABHYP010000308.1 coordinate 620, forward strand.
CGACAGCAGGCACCTTGTCGATTCCCCCGAAAAGCGCAGACAGTAATTAGATACCATGATGAAAGCGTTATTAATATTAATTCTGAAAGAAGTGCAAATGGGTGTTAGTGAAACGTGGGGTGGTCGAATACTGTGACACCTGATTAATGAGTTAGACTCAACATAATACCATGTCAATTATTTCTTTTTGGGTGTTAATAGTAAGAAGAAGATTTTCTTCTCATTACGGGTGAACGCCTCGAACAGTTCGATGATAATATAAAGATCTGATAGATACACAATCAGCAGAATCAATACCGAATAGAATATAAAATGAACTACCCCGACGCAAGCGTCGAGGTATCAAAAAACACACTCACCCCCTGCCCCCCTCTCTCGCACGCGAAAGAGGGGGAAATATCGGCACATCCCGGACTCGGGTTCCCCTCTCTACCGAGTAGAGAGGGGTTAGGGGTGAGTCAGGATTTGATGGGGGTGGATTATGATTTTACCCCGATGCAAGCATCGAGGAATTCTTTCGATTAAAATCTGTGGGTATAATTTATCTTGAGCAGAGCGACGTTATACAGCGTATTATAATCATCATCTTCATCTATCAGGTGATTGTATACTACATACACATCGCTGCCGATTTTCGGTATATAGTGCAGGCGATAATTAACATTTATTTCATTCGTTTCATTATTCCACTGGACGAAACTGCTTGTCGAAAGACGAGTTGAAAAATCTAACACGAAACGCCCCCCGTATTCCTCAGCCTTGAACCGCTCAGAACCGATCGTGATGTCGTTAATCTGCATATCTGCCACCAGAGAAAAATATTGATTTGTTTTGACTGTACAATCGGCTCTCAGCGCTTTTTGTGTGCCGTTATAAAAATCGCCCCATGAAGCTCCGTTTCCCCTGTATGAACCCATGTTAAAAGCAATGGGACGGCTTTTGTTGCCTTGATATGCTATTCCGTAGAACCACCACTCATAGCCTCCTCGTGGGATATATAAATCTTTAAAAATATTGAAATCTTCATAGAGGTATTCGTATTGATTGGTTATCTGGAAATGAAGTTCGTCATTTGAATTGAAGATAATTCCAATAGGTTCGATAGCAAATTCACGAGTTTCGAGCTTTCCCTGCTTGTTTGCGTAATATTCAAGGTCTATCGGCTGAAAAATGAGTTTTTTTACAAAAGGAAGATTACAGCGGGGAGTATATTGAATTCTGCCGAAGACATTATTGATCCCGGTTCTTTGAAGATATCCAATTTCAGGATTAAATTCTTCATCACTAACTTTGTATCCGCCAAAAACATTTAAGAGGTCGGAAAAAACAGGAAAGTTATTCGTTCGGCCATGCTTTTCCCGGTTTTTCCATCGGTCACCGTACCCGCAACGGAAGCATCAACTTCAAAGTTTTTATCAGTCAGGAATTTATCCGTTCTGTATTTAAAGTCCACACCATACAGCTGATTGTCATGCCTTTTCCCGTCAAGGAGATTTGTCGCGATAAAACCTACATATGACTGTTCGAAAATATCTTTTTTTACCCTGATAGCAGAATAGTTCGTTTGAGGATACCCGTTTTTTTCATCTGTCTGCATACTCATTATTCCGATCCTGAAAGATCCGGTTTTCTGGGTGAGTTTGATACCGCCGAGTATGGGGACCTCTTCACGCTCCGGGGAAATGCCGATTCTTCGTGAATAGAAAAGATTTGAACTGCCCTGGGTGAAGGAAAATGTTTCTGCTCCTTCGAGGAAAAAATCCCTTTTCTCGGGATATCTGAGATTGAATCGGGTCAGGTTGATGATCTCTTTATCGCTCTCTATCTGGGCGAAATCTGTTTTTGTGGTCAGTGTCAAAGTTGTATTGGAATCTAAACCGTATGTGACATCGAGGCCGTAATTAAATACTTCATCAGAATCGCTGTCGAGTTCTCGTTCCACTCCAGTAAGGATATAGGGCTTGACATCGAGCTGAAGGCCCTTCTTCAGCGGTTCAGCGATGTGAAGAGTACCCGCCTTTGAAAGCTGGAAGATACCGTCATTTCTTTTCCAGCCCCGCCAGAGGACTTCTTCATGTTTTCTCTGAATGATTCTCATGAAATTGATACCCCATACCTGGGTTTCGGTCGAGGGGTATCTCAGTGTTTTGAAAGGGATAACAATCTCAACCGACCATCCGTATTCCGTGATTCTGCCGTAAACATCCCAAATTCCGTCCCACTCTTCATTTAAACTCCATATCTGGACACCGTTATTAAAGGAAGCGTCAAAACGCGCACCATTAGGGTTTACCTCAAAGTACTGCCCCATGCGCTTATCATTGTATGTATCAATAACGAACGCAAACATATCGTCGCTCTTTAAATTACCGTCCAACTTCAGTTCCTTGTGGATAATCTTTTCCGGTTCGCTGTCATAGCATATAACACCGATATACAGATTATTGTTATCATAAAGGATTCTCACCTCGGTTTTTTCCGTGGGTGATGCTCCTTCAGACAACTCCCTCTGTGTAAAATCGTTAATGGGTTCAGCATTTTCCCATGCTGGTTCTACTAGCAGACCGTCAAGCTTTATGGGGGATTGAGTAAGAACGGGCCGTATCTGGCTTTCACAAATTACCATTGGTGAGAAAATATAGATAAGGAGTATAAAAAAAAGAAATTTCTTTATGTTTGAATACATTACGACATTATCCATTTTTTTCATTGAAAATAACCGCCTCAAAGATACAAGTTATTATTTGAAAGCTCAAGAATATTTTAATTGAATAATAAATAATGAAGTAAAAGATTAAAACCTGTTCGTATAGTCCACCTTGAACACACCGGTGTTATATAAGGAACTGTAATTGTTTGCTTCATCGAAAAGGTGATTGTATACTACATACACATCGCTGCCGATTTTGGGTATATAGTGCAGGCGAAAATTTATATTTATTTCATTCGTTTCATTATTCCACTGAACGAACGTTTTTGATGAAAGCCTCGTCGAAAAATCAATTATAACCCGCCCGCTGTATTCCTGTGCTTTAAATCGATGCGAACCTACACTGACATCGCTATATCCGATATCCGCAGAAAAAGCGTAGTATTGATTCACCTTAAAAATACATTCACCTCTTACTGCGGCTTTCGTGCCGTTGTAATAATCACCCGTCATCGCGCCGTCTCTGTATTGGGTTCCCATGTTAAAAGAGATCGGTCTTCTTTTATTCCCCTGAAACTTCAATTCGTAGTACCACCATTCGTACCCGCCGCTGGGGATCATCACGTCTTCGAAGATGTTATAATCTTCTTCAAGGTATTCGTATTGATTGCTGATGAGGAAATGAAGTTCATCATTCGAGTTGAAAATAAATCCTAACGGCTCGAATTTGAGGTGCCGTGTCAATAATTTCCCTCTCATGTCAGTAAAAAATTCATACTGTATAGGCTGGATAACAAACTTCTTTATGAAGGGAAGGTTGGGACGCGGTGTAATGCGCCAGTATCCATAATTATTTCTGACACCGGTTCTGTATATATATCCCATTTCCTGATTGAATTTTTCATCGGTGAACTGGTATACGTTATATAAGTAAATAAGGTCGCTGCTGAATCTTAGAGCGATTCGGCTTGAGAGATTGTTCTCTTTCTCGCCGTCGGTTATAGTACCGGCAACGGAGCCCTGTACCTCGAGGTTTTTATCTTGTAGGAATTTATCAGTATTGTATGAGAAATCTCCGCCATATAACTGGTTATTATGGCCGGAGTCGTCGCTGAGATTGGTAGCGATAAAACCAATATACGACTGGTCGAGAACGTCTTTTCGTACCCTCAATACCGAATGGCTTGCCAAGGGGACTCCATCCATTTCTTCAGTCAACATCGTCATCAGGCCTATCCTGTAGGAACCGGATTTCTGGGTAAGTTTTGCGCCTCCAAGGATGGGGACCATTCCACGGTCCGGGTTTAAACCTATTGTACGTGAATAGAAGAGGTTTGATCTGCCCTGTGTAAATC
>JABHYP010000309.1 GCA_018656855.1 Candidatus Latescibacterota bacterium
AGCTTCATTGCCTCTATCTGGATATGCAGGCTGTCAGCGGAATCCACCGGATAATTCTGAATATCCAAATGTTTGATAATCCCGAGCATAAGCAGTGCGGCAATTCCCTGGCCGTTCGGAGGAATTTCATGCAGTGTGACACCGTGATAATCCATGGAAATAGGGTCAACCCTGTCGGCCTTATGTTCGGCAAAGTCTTTCTCTGTCATCAAGCCGCCTGTTGCTTTGGCATGAGCGGCAATCTTTTCGGCAATCTCTCCCTCGTAAAAAGCCCTGCCTTTTGTCGCTCCTATACGGCAAAGTGTTTTTGCATGGTCACTGAATACAAATTTTTCGCCGGCTTTCGGAACATTTCCATTTTTTGTGAATGTAGCCGCGAAATCAGGATAATCTTTGTAATCAACCTTAGCTCTTGCCCAACTCTCCGCGGTATACGGCGAAACAAGGAATCCTTTGCCGGCATACCTGATTGCCGATTCAAACAATTTTTCAAACGGCAGCTTGCCAAATCTGTCTGACAATTCCACCCATGCCGATACGCAGCCGGGAACTGTTGTCGCCCCCCATCCGTACGGCGGCATTTCCTTCATTCCGGTAAAATGCTCTGGCCTCAGTGCAGCAGGGGATTTCCCGGAGGCATTGATACCATGCATTTTCTTCCCATCCCAGATTATCGCAAAAGCATCGCTCCCAATACCATTACTGCATGGTTCCACAACAGCTATTGTAATAGCCGCTCCAAGCGCTGCATCCACAGCATTACCTCCGTTACGAAGCATAAACAGCCCCGCCTGAGAAGCAAGCGGCTGCGAAGTGGCAACAACATTCCTGGCCAGAACAGGCATACGCTGCGATGGATATGGGAAATTATTGGTGAATGCGCTCATTTATATCCTCCGGTTGCAAGATAATACAGATTCCATATTTCGGATTTCATACTCCAGATTTATATTCGTCTGTTGCTATTTGTCGGTCGCCATATTTCAGAATTGATTATCATAAAACGCCAACAGTATCAGAAGAATCTGAGTGGGGCGTTTTTAGTGGAATATACATGAACACCCATTCTGGCACGGGGAAGTTTCCGGTAATCCGACACCTTTACAATATCGTTTTTCCTTATTTCATAGATGTCGAGGTTATCGATATCATTATCTCCCATGCCGCGCTCATTTGCGATTCTCAGATACGGCAGTTCACGAGGATCGTGCCCCATCAGCCAAGAAGCCATAGAATCACATGAAACCCTGTTGCAGGATACGGTAATGAAATTGTTCAGGTGAAGAGTGCCTTTTCCATCGACACCGACTATTCCCTCAACCATATTGACATAGGGAGAAATTGCCGCGTTAACATCCATCATGCGCTGTCCCCACTGTTCGCCCCAGAATGTTTTGTAGTCCGGTTTAAACTCACCTCTTTGATATGCGTCCCAGCCGCCGAGTTTAAAGTATTCACTGGAATGTCCGCCTTCATCCCAGTACCTGTAATTCATACGGGCGTGCTTGATGTAAAGTTGTTCTATTTCTTTGCGGTAGTCAGGATTAAATGCATTCTTTACAGCACCTCTGTTGAGGGTCGCGGGCCAACCTCCGCAAATATGCATGTACCCAACCGGCATGATACCCTGTAGGTTCTTTATGGTGAGAGTGGTAAAACCGAGCTGATGGATACGGTCTTTAGCCATGTTTATCAGCATTGTATCCTTTTTCATTGTGAGTGAAAAGAACGGGATTCTGTGCATTACAATGCCTTCGGGATAATCCACCCATGTAACCTCTGATCTTGTGTAATCACTCCAGGAGTCGTATTTGCCCTCGGTGAAACAGATTTTATGATTATGCATCATCTCACAGATACCCGACTGCACAAAATCCTTGTGTTTTGCCGCACCGTTCGCGCCGACAACGATATTGGTATTGCCGAGTTCCTGAAGTACATCACAGAAGCCGGCAACAAACGATGGGTGTGTGGAAACACCGTTATTCAGGCTTCGTTCATCAGCCCTGAAACCGCCGACAAAATTAGGCTTGATATAGGTGGCGCCGCCCCTTTCTGCTCCTTTGCGAAACATCATGCGTGCGGTTTCATATCCCGCTTTAAGGAACTGCTCCTTCTCCGGAGGAAACTTTCCATCCTCATCTTTTTCCGAAAACACGTTCGTCCGGATAACAAACACCGCAGCAGGATTTTCAAGAATTTCCTCACGCAGAACAGGTGTTATATTGTTCTTTTTTTTCTTTTTCGAAGCCTTGAGTCCATCGCGTACAAGCTTCATTCCCGGATCGAATCGTTCTTTTGCCCTGTCAATATCTTTTTGGCTCGCAAATGCGTTTTCAGCAAAAACGGGAAGCGCAGAAAATACAGCTGAACCGGTTTTTAAAAAATCACGTCTATTCTTCATTCTCGCCTCCATTTTATCTAAATTCTTCACCTCAGAGAACGCAGAGCCTATAAATTATTACGTTACGCTATTTGAAAGTTCGGAAACCATCTGATAATAATATATAAAAATACAACTACGAAGCCATCATTTCAATGGCAATATCGGCAGCTCTGTCCGACGCACCCGGTGAACCGAGTTTTGTTTTCGCTGTGTCAAGAGCTTCCTGCACTCGTTCTCGCAACGAATTATCTGAAATAAGGGTCTCGATTTGAGAAGATATATTCTCACCGGTAACATCATTCTGCCAGAGTTCCGGTACGGTTCGTGAACCGGCAACAATATTTATCAGTCCGATATCCGGTATTTCAAGAAGCGCTTTACCGATAATATAAGTCAAAAAAGATGTCCGGTATACAATAACCATTGGCGCGCCGAGAATCCCTGCTTCAAGGGTTGCAGTACCGGATGTGACTATCAGGGCATCCGAATGCGCCATTATATCGTATCCTTTCCCGCGCAACGGGATAATATCCGAATTCTTTAAATAGGTTTGATACACGCTGTCATCAATTTCAGGAGCACAGCCAATTACTGCAACATGAGAACCGGATTTCTTTCTCAGCAGGGAAATGCTTTCAACCATCTGTGGGAGAATACGATCTATCTCCTGCATGCGCGATCCGGGAAACAACCCAATCAATTTAGCATAATCTGTCACACCGAGAGATGCACGGAATGTTTCTCTGCCCACGGACGGTGAAACAACATCAAGAAGAGGATGTCCGACGAAATCCGCTTCGATTCCGTATTCACGATAAAAATCTTTTTCAAATTTAAAGATAACGACCATACGGTCAACATATTTATTTACAAGATGTACCCTGTTCTTATGCCAGGCCCATAACTGGGGGCTTATATAATACATTAAAGGGATTTTACGCTTTTTGACAAGAGGCGCGAATTTGAGGTTGAAACCGGGATAGTCAATAAGTATTACAAGGTCAGGATGCCAGGAATCGATAAGCTCTTCAAGTTCTTTCATTGTTTGCCGAATGAAAGGGATATGGCGTATGACCTCGGCAATGCCCATAAAATTCATTTCACGGACGTGACGAACTGTATGAAGCCCCTCATCAACCATACGTGAACCGCCTATACCCCTGAACTCAATTTCGGGTATGCGCGATCTCATACTGCGCATAAGTGAGGAACCGTGTAGATCCCCTGAGGATTCTCCAGCGATGAGAAATACCCGCTTCATTCAATTCTCCGCATGGAAACCTCCATGCTTTTCATGACCATCGAAGCAATTTCAAGGGCTTTGTGTCCGTCAACACCGCTTATCAACGGTTTAGCGCCATCCTTTACCGCTCTAACAAAATCGGCAAGCTCCAGTTCGAGAGCATTTAACCCATCATTCGAGAACTTTTCATACGTGATTCCCTCCATCATCTGGGGAACAGCGTTCGGAATCACCGGGGGGGGCACATCAGTATTCATGGTGAAAACTTCGCTCTCACCGGCGAGAAAGTCCATCGAAACATACGAGTTTTTCTGGAATGTTCTGATCTTACGCATTTTTTTCTGTGAAATACGGCTTGCGGTGAGATTGGCGACACATCCTCCCTCGAATTCAAGACGTGCGTTCGCAATATCAACCTCATCGGAAACAACCGACACACCGACTGCATTAACTAAAATAATCGGCTGTTTTACCATATCAAGAATTATATCAATGTCATGGATCATGAGATCGAGCACAACCGCAACATCCGTACCACGGGGATTAAAAGCTGCGAGACGGTGGGATTCGATGAAGAGCGGTGACAAGCCAGTATTCATAACCGACCGATAGGCTGAATTAAACCGTTCGAGATGACCGACTGAAAAAATAAGTCCGCGCTTTTCCGCTTCCTCGATCATTTTTTCTGATTCAGCGAGACTCTCCGCTATCGGCTTTTCCACCAGAACGTGTTTCTCCTGCGAAAGACACCTCATCACGACATCGTAATGGGAGGAAGTGGGTACTGCCACGGTTACACAGTCAACATTCAGGAGAAGCTCATCAAGTGAATTAAATGCGGTTGCGCCAAATTCCGAGGCGACTCGACTTGATGCAGATTGATCAATATCATATATACCCGACAGTTCGGCACTGCCAAGATCGGAAAGCAGCCGCGCATGATGCATACCATGAACACCTACACCGATTATCCCGACACGCACTGACATTATTTCTCCGTTCATAAAAAATACGATTTAAACAATTTTCCTTATTAATGCCTATCAGTGCTCATTTTTGGTATAAATCCGAAACCTGAAATTTATTACATAATCACACCGCGCTCGCTTGACCGTATAAACGACTTAAAGTACTCGACTTCCGGGCCAAGATCGCCCATTGAATCAAGAGTCTCTAGCGAGCTTTTCATGTCAGTATCCGAACGAAAGAGAATTTTATGCGCTTTTCTCAGCTGAGAAACAGTTTCATCTGAAAAGCCGCGTCTTTTTAAACCAATTTTATTTATGTCCATGGGTTTGAGAGGGCTACCGGCAGCTGTAACGTATGGCGGTACATCTTTCGGAACACGCCAGCCGCCGCCAATCATGACATGACATCCGATTTTCACGAACTGGTGAATCGGAACCAGTCCGCCTATAATCACCCAGTCCCCAAGTGTAACATGTCCCGCAAGAGTGGCGGAATTTGCAAGGATGCAATAATCCCCTACGATACAATCGTAAGCGACATGGCTGTAAGACATCAGCAGGCAATCCGAGCCTATGGTGGTTTTTCCGGTTTCTTTCGTTCCCCTGTTAAGCGTGACAAATTCCCGGATCACTGTACGGTCACCTATCTCGAGTGTGGTTTCCTCACCCCCGAATTTAAGGTCCTGAGGTATTGTACCGGCTACAGCATACGAAAATACCCGGACTTCTTCACCAAGGCGGCTTCCACGGGCGATAAGAGCTCCCGCTTTTATTATCGAGCCGCGGCCAATTACCACATCATCCTCAA
>JABHYP010000310.1 GCA_018656855.1 Candidatus Latescibacterota bacterium
AGGTTTGCCTGTTGCAGGTTTGCCTGTTGCAGGTAAGTTCAGGTCCTGTTTCGGATAACTTTTTTTCTTTTTATGAATTTTTGGAGGGGCTTTGGGTGGAGATGGCGGCTTCTTTTGTTCTCTTTCATTGCTGATAGCTTCGCTTATTTTCTTTTTTTTCTGTATATCTTTTACTGCTTCGGCATGCTGCTTTTTAAACTGCTCGTTGATTCTTTTAAACATTTTATCATCAATAACACTCATGTGGCTTTTTACTTCATAACCCAGTTCCTTCAGCATAGAAACAAGTGCTTCGGAGGAGACATGAAAATCCTTTGCTACCTGATATATTCTTTTCTTTTCCATGTTACTCCCTCCCCCATTCTATATATTCATTTTTTACATTTTTCTACCAAAGAGGAAACATAATATGATTTCACTTCCAGCTTTGAAGCCATCAAAATATTTATTCACTGGATTCTTCTGTAGTTTCTATTGTTTTGTTCTCAGCAGATTCTAAAACGTCTTCTTCTATAGTTTTTGAACGATCCTTGAAAAATTTTTCCGCCATAATAATAAGTTTATTGGCAGATTTTATACCTACGCCGGGAACCTGTGTAAGGAAGTTTAGATCGGCCTCGACAATATCTCTTATCGAGTAAATACCATTGTTGTTAAGATTATAAACCGTTTTTTCACCAATTCCTTTCAAATCAATGAGAAGTCCGGATTCTTTTGTCTTTTCTGCTTCAAGTCTCACGAATTCAGAATGGCTGATAATATCAACACTTAAGCCGGTCAAGTGGCTGGCGAGTTCCACATTTATCCCGTTTTTGCCTATAGCAAGGGAAAGCTGTTCATCTTCAACAACTGCGGTAAGCTTGCCGTTTATTCTATCTATTTCAACTCTCTGTGCAATAGCAGGACTTAACGCCCTGATAAGATATGTTGTAATGTCATCACTATACTGGATAATGTCTATCCGTTCGTTATTGAGTTCCTTGACAATCCCTTGTACTCTTGAACCTTTAATTCCCACGCAAGCGCCAACCGGGTCCACTCTTGGATCAGATGAAACTACAGCAATCTTCGATCGCTCTCCTGGTTTACGGGCAACGCCTTTTATTTCAACTATCCCATCGTATATCTCGGGAACTTCCAGATCAAAAAGTTTCATAAGAAAATTCGGATCGGTTCTGGAAAGAATAATCTGAGGGCCTTTTGTATCTTGTTTAACATCAATAATTATTGCGCGAATTGTGTTGCCCTGGTGATATCGTTCTCTTTTAATTTGATGTTTTTGTGGAAGTAAAGCTTCAGTGCGTCCCAGGTTAACATAAATGTCTCCATGTAATATCTGCTGGACAGAGCCTGTCACTATCTCGTTTATTCGCATTCGATAATCTTCATATATCTTCTCGCGCTCAACTTCCTTTACTTTTTGTACCAGGCTTTGTTTTGCGGAATGAATTGCATGTCTTCCAAAATCTCCAAATTTTAACGTTTCAATCACAGTGCCGCCACCCTTAGCCTTTTTATTAATTTGCTTCGCATCTTCAAGTGTTATCTGAATTGACGGGTCTTCAACTTCTTTAACAATCGACCATTCGGCTTCCATTGAAATTGCGCCTGAATTGATGTCAATATCTACTGTAATATGGTCAGAAGAACCGAAACGTTTTTTTGCAGCGCTGAGCAATCCGGTTTTCACGGTTTCTAGTACCATATCACGGCTTACGTTTTTTTCACGAGCTATTTGACCAATAGCTTCTATAATATCATATCTTTTTTCAATGTCGGCTGGGCACATGAAATTTTCTCCAGATTGTTTTTATAACAAACTCACTTTAATAAATAAAATTGTTGCCGGATAAATTACATTGAAATCAAATCAAAAAAAGTGAGCAAAACTACCGCTCACTCAACTTAAAAAAACAATATAATAATAAATCAAAAATATGCAAGAAATATTTTACATGAATATCCTTTATTTTTCACGTTTTAGAGCAAGCTGACTGTAATTCTTGGTTCTTTATGAGTCCTGACTCTCATTGCATATCCCTTTACATATTACTGTTGGTTATTTCAGGCACACATTTATTGGATAAATTTATTATTAATGTCAAAAATTTTATTAGCAGGAGCAAATTACTCAGTCTCGCTGATAGTCTTCTTAAACCCAGTCAATTTTAACATTTACAAACATAATCGATGTTTTGTAAAACTCGATTTTCATGTATTCGATGAACCATATTTCAAATTTCAGCCGTGAGTTCCAAAATGATTTCATCTGCTAAGGCTGACCCCCGAGTGGTCAGAACTGCCATGCATCCATCAATAATTTCTAAAAAACCGGCGTTTTCAAAAATCTCTATTTTCTTTTTAAATTCTATTTGAATATTACTTTCCAATCCATCTATGTACATGAGATTCAGCCCTTTTGCAGTCCTGAGTGAAAGCATTATTTTTTCCAGGAAATGCTTTCTCGTATCAATAATCTCACAGTCAGAAATTGAATCATTTTTCAAGGCAATGTTATTTATATATTTAACCGGATTCGGCTCATTCCACATTCGGACACTGCCATTGAAGGAGAAAGCCGATGAGCCGACACCTAAATAAGGAATAAAATTCCAGTATGACTGGTTGTGTTTACATTCGTATCCAGCTCGCGCAAAATTCGAAATTTCATAGCGCATAAGTCCGTCTTTGTGAAACAATTCATTCATAAGAAAATACATATCGGCGGTTTCTTCCTGTTCCGGGATTTGCAATCCCCCATTACGCATTTTATTATAGTATTCAGTATCCTCTTCCACGCTGAGACAGTACCCTGAAACATGATCCGCCTGAAGCTCGAGCACATTATTAAGAGTCTGTTCCCATATTTCGAGAGTTTGTCCCGGAACACCATACATCAGATCAACTGAAACATTCATG
>JABHYP010000311.1 GCA_018656855.1 Candidatus Latescibacterota bacterium
CATGTATTATTACTCCAATCCAGGAATTCTTTCTCTTTTGTACAACGTATGACTGGATAAAAATGATGGGCGCTAATGTAAGTAACAATTGCAACCCAAAAGCTACATGAAAAATCCCCCACCCGATTCCGTGAATTATCCATGCATACTTACCATGAACAATCTCTTGACGTGGAAAAATTACTCCTCTCCATATTATTTCTTCACCCATTATGTTTAATATCCAATATGGAAACCATATCGCCAAAAGCCAATATCTTCCATGAGACAATGGTTCGAAGGACATAAAAGGCGGAGAGTGATCAAAATCACCAATAGCAAATTTTAGTGATTTCATAATAATTACACTTAAAATCCCAATAACGATCAAAGCGCCACCACTCCACAACCAATCACCAATTGTCATTCTTTTAAATCTTAACCTTACAGTCCAGGTATTTTTGTTTAACCTATAACCTTCTGACTTTAAAATTACCGCAGCTAAAATAACAAGGGGTAAAAAAATCCCTATACCGGCAACAATGAACCAAAAAAGAATTGTTTCTTGGCCAGTCTTATTACTTAGAAAAGGAATTAAATATTTAGTTTCCAGAAATAATGCTATAGAAGCCAAAATAAATATGGCGAAGGAATGCACTATACCTATACCATTAACAGCTTTATTATTTTCCGTACTCATAAAATCCCTTTATTAGAGGGAGGTCTGACAAACAACCAATGATACTGTTATAATAAATACTCCAAACAAATATATGTTTTCGGCAGTAATAAACTCTCAAATAACATTTTGCAACTCAGCAAGAAACTTCTTTTACCAGATATTTTCATGTTTTCCCGAATAATCAATAATTTTCCAAAGTAGAATTAGTTATATACAGGCATTAATCAATTATTAAAGGCTCATGAGCGAAACAGCAACTATTTTTCTTGCTTTTCAAACAGGTGGTGCAGACACAGTTACAGTATCGCCCGTATCCGCTGAACGATGAATCGCATCGAGCACAGCAGTGGAACGCCAGCCGTCATAAGCGGTTACATACGGCTCCCAATCCTCGGCGATAGCATCAATAAAACTGTTAATGCATGATGGGAAAGCACCGACCCATTTATCAAAAACTTTATAATTTAACAAGGAACGAGGCCATTTGAAACCGTCCGAACCCGACATTTCTATCGCCTCTGTTTTACGGTCGAGGTGAATGTGTCCATGCTCACCGACAACCTCCATGAACGAGTCCGGCATAGCAGGATGACATTCGGGATAAATCCAGGTTGATTCAAAAGTGGCAAATCCGCCTTTTGAAAACTTTACAAGTCCCTGCATGGCATCGTAAGTATCCCAACCATATTTTTCCTTAAGTACCCGTTTGATTCCGAATCCTTTAACTTCCACCGGGTCGTCATCGAACCACCATGTCATCAGATCGATATCGTGGCCTGATAAAAACCACATCGGCGAGCTTTGTTTTGCCCATGGAAGCATTACAGTAGGAACGTTTATGGGGTTGTTTTTACGGGCATAACCCATGATACAGTTTCCGATTTTTCCCTCACGTATCATGTTCCAGGTTGCATTGTAGGGTGCAAGCCAGCGGTGGTTATAGGAAACCTGGAATTTCAAACCCGTCTCCTTAACTTTCCTGACAATACCGGCAGCCTCTTTTTCATCTGTTGTCAGTGGTTTTTCCACATGAGTATGGATTCCTGCATCAAGACAGTACATGACAGGCTCGTAGTGTGCCCAGTCCGGAGTAGCTATAAACACAGCATCAGGTTTTTCAGCATCTACCATTTTTTTATAATCTTTATATGTCTTCTCAAGACCGAATTCCGTCTTTCCTTCCTCAAGGTTTTCATCCTTGAAATCAGCCGCCGCTGTGACAGTGACCATGTCGTTGCGCGAAAGTGCGCGCGCCACATTTTTACCCATGATTCCGAGTCCTATGATGTTGACTTTGAAATTCATGACTGCTCCTTTTAAATATTTTATACCTGTTTTCAGTAGTGTCTGGTTAAATATTTCTATCTAATTGTCATGTCGACTTGATTATTTCTCACTGTCGCTTATCTTGCGGATACGCCTAATATGGCGCTCATTTGGAGTAAAATCTTCTTTTAAAAAGGCCATGGATATCGAAAGCGCAAGCTTGTTACCTATAACCGCGCCACCGAGTGTGAGAACGTTTGCATCGTTATGCTGGCGGGCCATAGCTGCCGAAAATTCAGTGTGGCAAAGGGCAGCTCTGATGCCCTTTAATTTGTTAGCGGCAATTGAAATACCGATACCGGTACTACAAACCAGAATGCCAAGTTGTGCATTGTTACTTTGTATGAGCCTGCATACATCACCCGCATAATCAGGATAATCAACTGAATCCTCGCTGTCAGTTCCGCAATTAATCATTTCATGTCCGAGTTTAGTAAGCTCTTTTAACAGATAATCTTTTAATCGAAAACCAGCGTGATCACATCCTATGGCAATTTTCATACCGCCCCCTGTTTCAATAACGCTATTAAATTTCGGATTCCAAATTACATGTTCCAGATTCCGGATTAGTCAGTTGTCAGTTGTGCCGATAAAATATAGTGAAATGAGAATTTACTTCAATAAATTATTGACCATTTTCATTTATTTAAATATATTCGTTAATAGTAGCTTTTCCAATGTGAAAATTATTAAAAATAAAGAATTAATATGATACACACCATATTAAACTCAGTCAATAAATGATAATAACTTTTTCATACTTATCAACAGGATTACATGATGAAGATCAGCGAAATGTTTGCAAGTATACAGGGCGAATCGACTCTGCAAGGAATACCCAGTGTATTCATAAGGCTAGCCGGCTGCAACCTTTACTGCCGATACTGTGATACTACATACGCCCGATCAGGCGGAACGGAAATGACAGTCGAGGAAATTATTGATAAGGTAAAAAGTTTTGAACTTTCTTTTGTCTGCATTACCGGAGGCGAACCTCTTCTTCAGAAAGAAACACCTGAACTGGCAGGGAAATTAGTTGGCAGCGGTTATAAGGTAAGTGTTGAAACAAACGGTACAATAGATGCTTCTTCCCTGCCGGACAATGTTAAAAGAATTATTGATATAAAATGCCCCGGAAGCGGCGAAGATGGAAAAACATTTATGAAAAACATTTCCTTGAGAAGAAACGGGGATGAGTTTAAATTTGTTATTACCGGCCGCGAGGATTTCGAATATGCACGACATTTTGTATCAAAACACAATCTTGCAGATATACATACTGTGCTTTTCTCCCCTGTTCTTGATGTCCTCAATCCAGAATTACTTGCCGATTGGATTCTACACGAAATGCCCGAAGCACGCCTGAACCTCCAGCTTCATAAATACATCTGGCCTAACGAAAAGAAAGGAAGATAGAATAAAGCATTCAAAAGCCGGAAATATATGGCAACTAAAATCATCTATATCGAGTGAATTTAAAAAATATTCTATATTTTCCTTTTACTATTTCAGGTTCATATCAAATGACGTTTATATTATTCACACGGTTTTTCAGGTTAACCCTGAGCCCGGTAATACTGCTTCTCTGTCTGACACCTGACGTTTCCTCGCAAACTGCCTTAGAGCATTTTAAACAAACAAAAATACTTGATTTTGGCTGGGGCGAAGGTTCAAATGAAATGGGTTTTTTTAAAGAACAAGGTGGTTTTTTATACGGCCCGAATTCTTTTGATGTTGATCATTACGGCTTGATATACATTCTTGACTCAGTCAATAAACGTGTTTCCGTATTTACACAGGATGGAGCCAGAGTAAGAACATTCCAGATAGAGACAACTGGTTTAATATCCTTTATCGAAATCGATGACCTGCGAAATGTTTGGATTAACGATGCTGAAAAATATCGAATAATAAAATATTCTCACACTGGTGATTTTCAACATAGGATAATCTATGGGCTGGGAAAAAGAGGAGTGAAAGAACCATATATTACTATTCGTGACAGTGAAATATTTCTTGTTATGTCCAAAATTGAAATTGGAAATGAAATAAAAAATTCCAAAATATATGAAGGTACAACATATCAGGCGAAAAGAATAAAACTGCCCATGAACCAGCGAGGCCGGCTGGTTGGGAAAATTTCCGGTTCTTATTACAATACAATTAATATTGAAGATAAAATTCCAAAAATAATTATTTACGATAAAGATGGTTTAATAAAAGATATAACGTTTCTCGGAATTGATCCTACACACAGTGTTGTCTTCCTTTCAGAGGATAACTATGGGAATATTTATTTTAAACTTACATCACCGATTAAGAACACAACTCAGATATGGAAATATAGTTCTGATTTAA
>JABHYP010000312.1 GCA_018656855.1 Candidatus Latescibacterota bacterium
TAATGTGTCGCCCCCCAAAGGGTGCCGTCGGGCATGATACCCATATGGCCGTGAACTTTGCCGTCGGTGTACGATGTTTCTGTCCAACCGAGGAGTTCGTCGATATCGAGCACCTTGTGAAAAAGGTTTCTGCCGTGGTTATACTCATAGAGGTGGATTTGGCAGTTGTTACCGCGATGGTTGCTCACAGAGCAGTAGAAGCGGTTGTCATCGCTGCGGGCCATGTACGCCCAGTTCGCCCAGCAGATCATGTAGGCATCACTCCTGCCCGCCAGATCGCCGAAGTATTCCGGGTTCAGGTCCGGGCATATCTTGAGTTTACCTTTTGGAGGCGCCTTTGCGATCGTATAGTTGCCTTTGATCTCTTTGTCTTTGGGCGGCTTCAGCATTTCTTTCGAGCTGTCAACAACGAACTCGCTTTTTTCGCGCAGTTTGTGCTTGTCGTACTTCTTATTGGTTTTCTCTCGTTTCTCTTCTTTTTTTCTGATATCACCTTCCTTGTTTTCTTCAGCGAAAACATAATTCGACGCAACAATCAGAATTACGAGCAGAGCGAACCATTTGCCGATTTTCATCGCCGTGTCCTTTCGTTGATTTATTAAATGTGTTTATCTTATGCCTATATTTCCCTTATCAAATTAATGAGCAGTTAATATTCCCAACAATTTTATTGATAGCCGAATAAATCCTCTTCAGATTCTTTTTATAAATATATTTCATAACAGTGTGGATAAAGAATCTTTACTCTTAATCCGTTTCGCTTACTGCGCCGATATCAGGTACTCTCTCCCGGACTGTGTCTGGAATTCAATTGCAGTATCGCTTATACGTTTAAACGACACCTTCTTTCCTCCCGATCGAACAACAACCGAAGCATCAGTTCCAATAATACACTTCCCGCCGTTGGTAGAGATTATTCTTGCCTCATTCAGCGTGTTTTCTGTCCACTCGATATCCACGGTAAAACCGCCGCGGGCTCGAAGTCCTTTTACATATCCCTCCTGCCATGCC
This sequence comes from Candidatus Latescibacterota bacterium, assembly GCA_018656855.1. Taxonomy (GTDB): domain Bacteria; phylum Latescibacterota; class Latescibacteria; order Latescibacterales; family Latescibacteraceae; genus JABHYP01. Next base: position 1,012 of record JABHYP010000312.1, read on the forward strand.
GATGGCAGAGCCGGAAGAAGATTTATTATCCGGGAATTTCCATTATCATCAATCCGTTCATGACTTTGGAGCAGCATTTCCGCAATACCGGCTGTGCCTCCGAAATTGCCGTCTATCTGGAATACATAGCCGTCCTTTCCCAGAGGGTGATTATCGAAAAGGTTAGGGAATGTGTATTTTGCGATAAGCTGCTTGAAATTCTCCCAGGCCAAATCCCCCTCGCGGAAACGCGCCCATAAATTGACCACCCAGGACCGGCTCCAGCCTGTATATCCGCCGTTATTGGCCATGCGTGACTCAAGTGTCCTTCGCATGGCTGTAGTTATTGATGGATCACTGCTTTTGGTTATCATGTCGCCAGGATGGAACGCATAAAGATGAGTCATATGACGGTGTCCCGGCTCCACCTCCTTGTAATCCTCGAACCATTCCTGCAGACGGCCGGTCTCTTCGCTGATTTTGTATGAAGGCAGAAGTTCCAGCGCTTTCTCGAGCTCATTGCGGAAATTCGCTTCAGATTCGAGACCGAGAATATCTATCGCACTGATGCAGTTTGTGAAAAGTTCACGGGTCATCATCACATCCCCGGTTGCGCCGTAAGTAAGATATGCTCTATTCCCGTTTGGCATTATAAACGAGTTCTCCGGCGACTGCGATGGATTTGTCACTAACTTTCCTGCAAACGGAGTACCATCAGGAGCTTCCACGAGAAAATCGAGCAGAAAACGCGCCGCACCTTTCATGAGGGGATATGCACGTTCGGCAAGAAACTGACGGTCACCGTTATAGAGGTAATGCTCCCAGGGGTGACGGCACAGCCATACGGTGCTCATTGGCCAGTAACCATGGACAGCATAACCGGGTTCGCTGAATCCCCAAACGTCGGTCATAAGGTGAACCGCCCAACCGCGTGCATTGTAATGTACCCGAGCGGTTCTTGTTCCCGGTTTTACGAGGTTATCCATCAGATCGAAAAGCGCTATGTGGCACTCGCTGAGATTGCACACTTCCGCCGGCCAGTAATTCATTTCAATATTGAGATTTAGCCAGTATCCACTGTGCCAGATCGGGTGAATGTTTTCGTTCCAGATACCCTGCAGGTGCGACGGTAGTGTGCCCTGCCGGGAACTGGCAATCATCAGGTATCTGCCGTACTGAAAGTAAAGAGCTGCAAGAGCCGTATCATCTCCGCCGTTTTTAAGAGCTTCTATGCGTTCGTCGACAGGTTTTTTTGCTGCATTCCATCCTCCGAGATCGATATCGACTCGCCGGAACAGGCTGCGGTGTTCCTCAACGCTTGCAGAACGAAGCTCTTCGTATGATTTCCCGCGAACACTTGCAAGAATATCGTCGCATATTACATCGGGATTCCCGCTCCTGTCTTCGGGACCTTTCCACATGGTTGCCATAGACAGAACAATTGTGACTTCATCAGCACCCTCAATAGTTATCGTCCGGCCTCTCAACTCCTTATCCGGATGAGCGGCTCCTCCCCTGACTGAGATGTCAGCTTTAACCGTAAAA
>JABHYP010000020.1 GCA_018656855.1 Candidatus Latescibacterota bacterium
GCTGCTGTTACACTTGGTGGTGAAATATAATTATATGGGACGAGAACAGCTTCCCAAAACTTGCTTTCCAAAGCGGCTTCTGAAATTTCGTCATCAAATTTATGAGTTGAGAAACCAACAAAACGAGTATACCCTTTATCTCGTGCATCATCGAAAATTTTCAGCATGGCATTTTCAAGAACCTGTTCCCTATTCTTTATTCCATAGCCATGGAGAAGTAGAAGGTCAACATGATCGGTTTGGAGTCTCCTTAACGATGTTTCTATCATTTCACTCATATTTTCAGGATTTCGCGGACTGATTTTTGTTGTAAGAAATACTTTGTCCCTCTTTGTTTTCATTACCTGCCCAATTATCTCCTCGTTTACTCCTTTCATATATCCATGTGCTGTATCAATGTAGTTGATACCTTTATCTATAGCCGCATGAACTAATTCGGGATCCCTCATATTCATTGCCCCAAAACCTATCTCACTTACTTTTTGCTCCGTAGAACCAAAATCACGGTAAAAGATTCGGTTAAAATCTGAATTTTCCTCAGAATGAGTTTTTCGAGAAAATAGTCCATTAATAGTGAAACCGAGCCCAGCAGCAGTTCCGCTTTTTATGAAATCTCTGCGATTTGATGTTTCCATTATCTTCTCCCGCAATTAATTATTAAATTTTTATTTCGCCTTCTCTACTTATGAAAGAAACTTATTTCGTTTGTTCATTACTCAGCGAGAACCTCAGAAAATACCACTATCAATTTATCATGATAATGGAAAAAGTCAAGAGAGAAATATCGGATACGACGATAAATGTCAAAAGGAGTGGAAAATGGGCGGCTTCAAAGCTTACACACAAAGCAAGAGTTGAAATGAACTACCCCGACCCAAGGGTCGAGGTATCAAAGCTTTGTGAACTCACCCCCTGTTTCCCCCTCTCTTTCAAAGAGAGGGGGAGCGCCACAGCGTTTTATATCGCAAGGACGTTAATCGCGGGGTGAGTTGTATCATAAACGTTATTAGAGAGTTTATACCCCGACGCAAGCGTCGAGGAATTCTTTCGATTAAATCATAATGTAGTATTAACTTTTATAAGCTCTCATTCTGTCCAGTAGTGCGCGGGCTTTTCCGGCTGAAAATGACCAGCCGATGTCACACCAAAGGCACATACTCAGTCCTGTCCGCATACATCGGAAGTAGTGCGGTCAGTAGTGGTCAGTCTCCTTGAACACCCACTGAGTGCGGTCCAGTGCCGTCCGGTACCGTCCGTTGGCGTTCACAATGCGTGCCTGTAGTGCTTTCGTTGCCAAATCAATACGTCACCCCACCAGGACGGCGGACAACGGGGAAACCTATTTCATCATTCAAAACGGCGACCATGAGGGCTGAGAATCACCAGCTGAATAATATGTCAGCCTGGTCTGGTTTGAGCCGTCCGCATCCATGACATATATCTCAAAATGATCATCTCTATCAGAATCAAAAGCGATTTTTAAGCCATCCGGCGACCATGATGGACTCAAATCCCAAGCCGAATTATATGTCAGCCTGATCTGGTTTGAGCCGTCCGCATCCATGACATATATCTCAGCGTTATCATCTCTATTAGAATGAAAAGCGATCTGAGAGCCATCCGGCGACCATGAGGGACCTCTATCATCAGTTGAATTGTCTGTCAACCTGGTCTGGTTTAAGCCCATGACATATATCTCAAAATTACCATCTCTATCAGAATAAAAAGCGATTATTGAGCCGTCAGGCGACCATGAGGGACCCAAATCATTAGCTGAATTATTTGTTAACCTTATCTGGTTTGAACCATCAGAAGTCATGACGTATATCTCATCATTACCATCTCTACCAGAAACAAAGGCGATTTTACCGGTAAGTATTTTAATGGAAGTAAAGTCCTGTGTCTGATCAGATATTACATTAATAAACGTCTGGTTCTCAGGAGTAAATATGTAATCAGTTTTAGATGGTGTTATTGAATAATTTCCGCCTTTAGCAACCGTGAATGAATAACTGCCTCCATCATTAACTGTCTTGCTATCAAATGCATTGCCGCTCAGAGTCACCAACACTCCGTTTGCACCTGTCACCGTACCGGAAATAATATATTCTGTCTTATTAATTGTCACGGATGCTATATCGCTCCATCCGCTTGTTATGCCATATGTATTTGTAGCCTGTACACGGTAATAGTATGTCCCAGAAACCATGCCTGAGAAGCCCCTCATTGGCTCATTTCCAGAATAAACTGTCCCAATTCCGTCTAATCCTTGGTTATCAGCTTCCTGGAGAACATAATTTGCAGCATTAGGTACATTGTTCCATGAAACGTTATAGCTACCGTCTGTGCTTGGATTAGGAGATATTGGCAGTATTTCGGGGACATAGGAATCATTCCAGCCGGTTATAGTTGCAGTTGTCGTTTTGCCCGCTTGCAAATCTACATCCTCATCGATGCCAAAATACCCAACATTACTGTCAAACATACCCAAACAGAGTACTTTGAGGTCGTTCTGCGCCTCAACAGTCATTGCAACCTGAAAATTACCGTTTGAAGGAGTAAATGTCTTACTTGCGAGAATAGAATTATCGCTCTTGAGAACACGAACTTCAAGCTGGTCAAGACGGGATGGTTTGGCAGGTTTGTTGACAGAATCCAGCGAATCCGGAACGTCTATTGCCGGGGCACTTTTATCAGCAATAACGATCTGAATCGTTCCCGTAGTACTTATAGAAGGCTTTGTTGGGGAATGGTCTTTTTCACATGCTGTAAAAAGGAGAATCAATCCGAGTAAAATTGTCCTTTTCAAGATCTTCTCCTTTACTCTGATGGATCTGGAATTGTAAATATTATATCTCCGGTATTAGTACCACTGCCACCGTCATCACCTCCGCCGCCGCTTAACACAGCAGCTGCCACACCGCCTAATAATACAACACCGCCGACAATATAGAGGGTTCTGCGCGATTTTTTCTTCACACCAAGAAGCTGGCTGACTATATCAGGTATCCCCTCATTTAAAAGGTTATCCACTTCTCCCTTAAATCTATATTCTGCAACCTGAAGAGTTCTTGTTGATTCGACATCGACAATACTGGTATTAAAGGTATATGTCTGTCCCACAAGACCCACTGAACCGATTATTATTCGCTCAACGCTGAGCATTTTACCGAATTCTACCGCGCATGATATATCAGTACAACCGGTATTCTGGATGTCAAACTGCTCA
>JABHYP010000021.1 GCA_018656855.1 Candidatus Latescibacterota bacterium
CAGTAAAGCCTAGTGAGAAAATACAGGCGCCTGTAGTGCAGAAATCAGCCACAGCTAAAGCGGAGGGCACACAATCACAATCGGAGAAGACACCGGTAACGAGTGTACCCTCACAGACTCCGACTCAAAAATCTGCTTCCGTTCCGGCAACAGCGTCAATTCCCGTTCCAGTGCCTGTGCCTGCTTCCGTTCCGACACCAGGGACTTCAGCTGCAGTGGAGACAGAAAAACAGGAACCTTCACCGCAACCTGTGGTTGTTCCTCAGCCTGAAGAAGACGATGAATCGGGTGTTCCGCCGGACATATTACAAAGAAGGCGCGAGACTGAAAAAGCACAGAAATCGACAAAGGTATTCGAGGAGTTGTCTCTTTTTAATGTTTCTCTCGCGAATTTCAGAACGTTGAAACTGATTAATGATGATGATCTTAACCTGAGGGGATTGGTATACGGTGAAGAACGAGGCTACTTAATACACATACTGGAAGGAAATAATGAAGGGAAATTCAAAGAAGTATGGAAAAGCCCCTCACTTAACTCGCCGGTACGCGAGTTGTTTGTAAAAGACATCGATATTGACGGAGAATCAGAGATCATTGCTTATACTGCCAATGGAAATATCTTTATTTATGATTATGAGAATCGCGATCAAGTTTACAGAACCCCCGAGGGAACTTACCAGAATATCAATTGCATGGTCGTAGAAAATATGGACGACGATCCTCAGCTTGAACTGTTTTTCATCGGAGTCAAATCCGGCCAGGAACAATCCGGCAGCGGCGAACCTGCAGGGAATCTTATACAGTTTGACACAAAGTCACTGTTCGATGAATGGACTTCGCCCAATCTTTATACTGCAATCGACATGTTAGTCGGGAACGTTGACAACGATCCTGAACCCGAAATCATCCTGAACACCGGCGAGATACTTAATTTAAGGTTCAAGGATGTGGAGTGGAAAAATCCGGATGGATTCGGAAGCAGATTATACCTTATTGATCTCGATGATGACAATATACTGGAACTTGTCACAGAGTACGGCGAGTCGTACGTGCGTATTTTTGATATAGACAGCCGGCAGGAGAAATGGTAAACAGTTTTGTTTATAATTAATCCGGGAACATGATGAATCCACTAAAAAATCAATAAATAATCTTCGCGAAAAACTTTTTACGAAACTCCTTTCCTCATAATCTGATTTTCTAAAAAGCCCACATTACCAAGGCAGATTACTTTGTAAATTGCTCTTCTGTAAATTTTTTCCTTACCTCACTCGATCTTTTCCAGAAACCTGCCCGCAGAATATGCCGCCACAGCGCCATCGCTTGCAGCGGTTATGTTCTGCCTCAGCGGCGTTTCACGCACATCGCCTGCCGCAAAGACGCCCGGCACCGAGGTCTGGAGGTTTTCGTTCACCTTGATGAAGCCGCCATCGCTGAGTTCGAGGAATCCCTTGAAAATCTTAGTGTTTGGTACCAGCCCGATATACATAAATACCCCGGCGACAGGAAGATTGGATTCCTCACCTGTCGTTACATTTTTCAGTGTGATGCTTTCCACTGTATTCTTGCCGTTTATTGATGCAACAATAGAGTTGAGATGAAATTCGATTTTTGGGTTTTCCTGAGCTTTTTTGACATACGTATGAAGTGCACGGAATTTGTCTCTACGGTGAATGATATGAACTTTTGAGGCGAAACGGGTGAGAAAAATACCTTCGTCCAGCGCAGAATCTCCACCGCCGATAACAGCCACATCCATGTCACGGTAAAAGGAACCGTCGCAGGTGGCGCAGGTTGAAACGCCTTTGCCGAAAAGCTCTTTCTCGCCGGGCACATTTAGCGCTCGAGGATGTACGCCTGTTGAAACGATAATTGTCCTTGTATTAAGCTTACAGGTCGTAGTTCCGATACAGAAAAAATTGTCTTGCTTGTCGATTTTTTTCACTTCCCCGGTCTTTATTTCGAGGCCGAACGCAGTAGCCTGTTTCCTCATGCTGTCCATGAGCTCAAAGCCTGATATACCGTCCGGAAATCCGGGATAGTTTTCAACAAACGCGGTCAGAGCCGCCTGCCCACCGGGCACAAACTTCTCGAGCAGGATCGTATCCATATTTGCACGGCAGGCATAAATTCCTGCGGTCAAACCGGCAGCGCCCGCACCTATAATCACTATGTCATGAATCTTATCCATGGCAGAACCTATAGTAGTGCATTAAGGCGTGACTCAAGCTGGTCTTTTGGGAGAGCTCCCACTACCTGTTCCTTGATCTCGCCGTCCTTCATGAAGAGTAGTGTGGGAATACTCCGAACCTCGTATTTCCGTGCAAGCTCCTGGTTTTCGTCCACATTCACCTTGCAGACGGCCGCTTTGCCGTCATATTCTTCAGCAATTTGCTCGAGAATCGGGGAAATCATCTTGCACGGCGGGCACCACTCGGCCCAGAAATCTACAATAACAGGGAGGGAATTTTCGAGAACGGTTGATTGGAAAGTGTCATCTGTTACAACAATCGGTTTTGCCATTGAAACTGCCTTTCATTTATAGTAATGGTTTATTAGGATTAAAATATTCACATTTGAATTCAATGAGTTTTCTTAATAATTTTTATTAAGTGCTAAATCTTTGCTTGATACCAGTCGATATAGTCACCAACTAATCTTTTGATTTTTATCAATTTCTTCTTCAGTAAAATTTCTACCAATTTCCTCTTTTGTAAAATATGATCTGGCTAGTGAAACTTTATATGTTTTCATAATTCGTCCTAATTATTTAGATATAAAAAAGTTTTTTTTAACTTAAAATCACTTCTATAGCTGTTAAACAAATAATATTGAATTATCCGTTTGTCAAGCCCTTCTTGCTCTCTTTTGTTCTGGTAGAATAAGCGGAATCAAAAGCTCCATCACAAGACGTTTATCAACCGAATAGCGTTTGAGCATCGAATCCGTGCGGGCAAAAAGGCTAAGTATGCGCCGTATCTCCTGCTGTCCGAAATTACGTGCCTGAGCATCCATCCTGTTCAGTTTCCAGAGAAACTCGCTATTGGTAACGACCTTCATTGCTTCTCTGCGGGAAACGCCTTTTTTTATTAGGTTGTTATACTCTGCTATCTTCATTATATGTGCCGCAAGGGTCGCTATATAGAATGTTTCCCTGTTCTTTTCCGATTCCATGAGACTCGTGAGTATGCCGGCAGCGCTGTCAAAATCCCCGAGTCCAACCGCATTGCAGAGATTCCATACTGTATCGTGACGGAATTCGCCGACAACCATCGAGACATCCTGTTCTGTGATGAGTTCCTTTTCATGGGCGGCAATTGTAACCTTCTCAATTTCGGAATCCAGCTCTCGCAGAACTGTTCCCGCATTGTTTATAAGAAGGGCAACCGCGCCGGAAGTAGCCTTTTTGCCCCGTTTAGAGAACCGTCCCTGAATCCATGTGGGGAGCCTGTTCTCGTAAACAGGCTTGAATATTTCGGCTTTGAAATACTTTGTAGGAGGTTTGGGAACAAGTGATGCTTTTTCACCTTCGATAGCCACGAATGTGCTTTCGGGAGTATCTGCAATAACCTTGCCCGCTTTCTTGCGGGTATCAGGGTGAATCTTGTCGAAATTTCTGATGACAATTACACGCCGCTCCGCCATCATGGGAAATGTCACTATCAATTCAGCCACTGTATCCAGTGAAAATGTTTCCGGCGTAAACACATCAAGATTGAAATCGAGTGTTCCTTCATCCAATACTATACCGAGGACTTCGGCAAGCCGTTCCGAGCGCTGAAACTCCTCGCCGGAAAAAAGAACTACCCGCACATTAGAGAATTCATCACTTTTCACTGGCCGTCAATCTCCTCGAATTCAGCATCCTCGATGGCGCCGTTCATTGGAATATCTTTGAAATCGTTCGAACCGGTGTCCCCGTTTGTGACAGGCCCGGAAGTTTTTCCGGATGAACTCAACTTGCCTACCCACTTGAAAATTACTGACAGTATCCACCACAACAGGAGAAAACGTATCAGGAAAGGGAAAAACACTGTATACTCCTTTTTATATCATAGCCGGTTTATAAAAATTCATTTCATAACCTAAAATACACAATTTACAGTCCGAGGAAAATAACAGTTTTAAATGCGGATATAATATAACAATATAACCATTTAAATAATAAGAAGAAACGTTGATATAAAAAGTTTTTTGCTCTGATAAGAGGATAAAAAAAGTGTCTGGGTTCAAGTTTAAAATTATTAAATGTTTAATTATAAAGTCACTAAGATATAAACCATGATTTCCGGGATTAGAAGGTTTGCCATGATTTTAAAATGGTTCTTATAAAAAAGAACGCCTGCTAAAATCGAGTCATATATAATCTAATTAGCTAAAAAAAGTTGATGAAGAAAAAATAAGAAACAGCCTGATCCCTATTGTATGTCTCTTTATTATGTTGGTTATTTCAGGTTAATATTATTTGGATAAGCTAAAAAAGAAAACCGGGCAATCTCATAAATTTTGAAAATCCTGGCTCAGAAAGCAATAAATGTATTTTGGTGATATTATAAAAAATGGGATTAGCCAGGGAACTCCCGATTAACCTTGTAAAGAATATCATTTATTATTATATTATGTAGTTAGGTTGAAATATGGATAAAACATTATAAAATACGGATCACATAAATTCTTTGAAAGATATAATATATAATATTCTTGCGGATGTGGCCAAGCCTGCCCGTTATGTCGGCGGCGAACACAACATAATCCGTAAGGATCCCGAGACTCAGAATATCAGGGTATGTCTCGCTTTTCCTGATATTTACGATATAGGGCAATCGTATATCGGGTTCCATATTCTTTATCATATTCTTAACAAACGTCACGGTACGTTGTGTGAGCGGACATTTGCTCCCTGGCCTGATATGGAAGAGATTATGCGTTCCCGTGATATTCCGCTGTGGTCAGTTGAGAATTTTCTTCCGATTTCGTCGTTCGATATTATCGGTTTTTCACTCCAGTATGAACTGCATTACCCGACCATTCTGAATATGCTAGATCTGGCGGATGTACCTCTCAAGGCCGAAGATCGGAATGCGGGACACCCCCTTGTCATTGGCGGAGGACCCTGCTGCACGAACCCCGAACCTGTCGCAGATTTTTTCGATGCCTTTCTTCTCGGAGATGGGG
>JABHYP010000313.1 GCA_018656855.1 Candidatus Latescibacterota bacterium
CCGCATTATTATAAAAGACCGTATCGCCGATTCAATGTTTCAGCAGATTCTCACCCGCCCCGGTGAATACGATGTCATCGCTACGACGAATTTGAACGGCGATTACCTGTCGGATGCCTGCGCCGCACAGGTTGGCGGTATCGGGATGGCTCCGGGAGCGAATATCGGGGATTTTATCGGTGTGTTCGAGGCAACGCATGGAACTGCCCCGAAATATACCGGAATGAATTGCGCCAATCCTTCATCATTGATACTATCCGGCTGCCTGATGCTTAAATACTTAGAGTGGAACGAAGCAGAGCAGCTTATTTACAAAGGACTTGGAGAGGCCATTAAACGTAAGAAAGTCACCTATGACCTCGAAAGGCTCATGAAGGGCGCAACGAAGGTATCAACAAGTGATTTTGCAGGAATTATCATAGAAGGAATGTAAGAATGTTTATTGACGAAGCGCGGATAACTGTAATAGCCGGTTCAGGCGGCAACGGCTGCATGTCGTTCCGCCGTGAAAAGCATGTGCCGAAAGGCGGCCCCAGTGGCGGCGACGGCGGTGACGGCGGCGATATCATATTTGTTGTGGACCAAAATCTTAATACACTCATCAATTTCAAATTCCGCCAGCATTTCAAAGCCGAAAAAGGCAAGCATGGTCAGGGCTCCCGTAAGCACGGTCATTCTGGCGAAGATATGATTATTCCCGTGCCGCTCGGTACTATCATAAAGGCCGCCGAAACAGGGGAGGTGCTGGCTGACCTTTCGGAAACCGAAGACCGCGTTGTGATCGCCAGCGGCGGCAGAGGCGGCAGAGGCAATGCTCAGTTCGCCACATCAACCAACCAGGCTCCACGGCGGGCGGATAAAGGCCAGCCCGGTGAAGAAAAAATCATTCTCATGGAATTGAAACTTCTCGCGGATATTGGGCTTGTAGGATTCCCTAACTCAGGAAAGTCTACGCTGTTGTCACGTATTTCACATGCCCATCCAAAGATAGCGGATTACCCGTTTACAACCCTTGAACCGAATCTTGGCATTGTCAGTTACGGCGATTATAATAGCCTCGTTATGGCTGATATTCCCGGTATCATAGAAGGAGCTCATATAGGTAAGGGACTCGGAATAAGGTTTCTCAAGCATATCGAAAGGACAAAGGTACTCCTTTTCCTGATAGAATGCATTTCAGAGGACCCTGTTGATGACTATACGAAGCTTCTTGAGGAAATCGGGCAGTTCAGCATAAAAATGCTGAAAAAACCGCGCCTTGTTGCCCTCACAAAAACCGACCTTCTCCCTCCGGATGAAAATTTCGTTCTGCCCGATTTTGGTGATGGAATTGAAACTTTTGCCATTTCTTCAGTTAAAGGCGACGGCCTTAAGAAGCTTGTATATCATCTCGGTTCACTGATTGAAAAAGAATTGCAAAAAACAGTATAGTTATATAGAGTACTATCCTTAAATAAAATAGATAATAAGCTTTGGCTATGCCTCGCAATGACCGTGCCTTATTTAAGCTTAATAAGTCACATTATTTATAAAAAGAACCACTAAGTCATAGGTCATTTCATGACTGAAGAACAGGAAGACATACTTTCGCTGTATGGAGTACCGGGTATCGGCGCGAAAACTTTTGCAAGGCTTGCTGCAAGATTCGGTTCTGCGGGGACCGTTTTTGGATCTTCAAAAAAAGAGCTTATGCAGATGGAAGGTATCGGGCCGGTGCTTGCCGGAAACATCCTTTCTCATGACAGGCGGTCGTATATCCGGAACCAGAAACGCCTGATGGAGAAAGCGGGCGCATCGATTCTAACCCGGCTCTGCAAAGACTATCCGCCCCTGCTAAATGCCTTTCCGTCAGCGCCGCCTGTTTTATTCATAAGGGGTGATGTGCAGGTGTTGAAAAAGGATACAATAGCCTTTGTGGGAACACGTAAACCTTCACCGTACGGGATCAAAATGGCAAAAAAGCTCGTGGAAGGCGTTGTGGATTCCGGATTCTGTGTGATAAGCGGAATGGCAGAGGGAATTGATTCTGCCGCTCATAGAACAGCGATTGACCACGGAGGGTATACTGTTGCGGTTTTTGGCTGCGGCGTTGATATTATCTTTCCGGTATTTAACCGTGGGCTTTCCGAAAAAATAACAAAATCCGGCTGTCTGTTGAGCCATTTCCCGATGGGCACAAGATGCAGTCCCGGAAATTTTCCGGCTCGAAATTCAGTTATCGTCGGCCTTTCGCAGGCAACTGTCGTCGTAGAGGCTCCGAAAAAAAGCGGGGCTCTCATCACAGCGGAACTTACATTGAAAGCCGGACGAACACTTTTCGCTGTCCCAGGTAACGCCGATGTTGAAACATGTAAAGGAACCAACAACCTTTTTACAAAGGGCGCCCAACCGGTTTCGAATACTAATGATATACTTGCCCTGCTGGGGAAACCTGCTCCAAAACCTCCCAAAAAAACAAAACGTTCTCCTGTTCTTCCCGGTCTTGCCGGTGATATTCTGAAGACGCTGGATAAGGAACCGCTTCATATAGAAAGTATTTGCAGGATTATCGGAAAATCTGTTTCTGAAATTCTTTCTGAACTTACCCGGCTCGAAATTGAGGGGCATATCACTCAGAATCCCGGAAAAATATTTGAAAAGAATTGAATCGCGTACACTTCTTTGTTGACAAACACAATAACAACGTGCATTTTCGGCCATGTTTTTTTTTGCTTGAAACTAAGTTAGATTATTGTTAAATTTATAGATAATAATTGACTGGAGATATAAAGGTCTCAGAAAATAATATTTTACAAAAGGAAAATTGTATGTACAGAAAGAAAATTAAGGTTCTGGATTGCACTATAAGGGACGGCGGGCTAATTAACAACCACGATTTCGACCACCGGTTTGTCCGCGAAGTATATAAAGCTATTTCGGAATCGTGTGTGGATTACATAGAGCTGGGTTATAAGAATTCCGATAAAATTTTTTCGCCCGAGGAGTATGGGCTTTGGAAATTCACAAGGGACGAAGATATCTTGAAGGTAATCGATGGAATTGAATCAAATACAAAAATAACCGTAATGGCCGATGTGGGAAGATGTAATTTTGATGAAATAAAGGAAAAAAGCGAAAGCCCTGTGGATATGATACGGACTGCAACCTATGTCAAGGATATTGACAAGGCTATACAAATGGCAAACCATTTTCATGAAAAAGGTTATGAGACAACTATCAATATAATGGCAATCTCAAGAGACTCGGGTAGTTTTGAGCTTGAGGAAGGTCTTCATCAGATAGAAGAGGAAAGCCATGTTAAGGTTGTTTATATAGTGGACAGTTTCGGGAATCTATACCAGGAAACCACAGAGAATCTGGTTAAACAGTTCAAGAGTATTATCAAGAAAAGTGAAGTCGGTTTCCACGGGCATAATCATCGCCAGCTCGCATTCGGCAATACGATTGAGGCAATTATTCACAATGCAAATTACCTTGACGCCACAGTATTCGGGATAGGGCGGGCAGCCGGGAACTGTCCTCTGGAACTGTTGATCGGATTTTTGAAAAATCCAAAATTTAATATATCTCCGATTTTTGATTTGATTTCAAAGGAGCTTATTCCCCTGAGAAAAAAAATCGAATGGGGCTATCTTATTCCTTATGCCATTTCAGGTATGATGAACGAACATCCCAAGGCCGCAATGGCTTTACGAAATAGCGACAAGAAAGACAATTACCGCGAGTTCTATGAAAGCCTCCTGACTACAGAGCTGGAATAAAAATCAGGAAAATGAGGATATTTGGATTATAATTCTTGACGCTAACGAAATATTATATTATTTTATAAATCTTGTTTTCTTCAATATGCTAATTCCTGAGGAGTTATAAATATGAAAACCTACGTCACAAAACCGGATGAGGTCCAGCGAAAATGGTTTTTGATTGACGCAACCGATAAGGTGTTGGGAAGGCTCGCGACAGAAGTGGCAAGTATTCTTCGCGGTAAGAAAAAACCTATATATCAGCCAAATGTCGATGCAGGCGACTATGTAATTGTTGTCAACGCCGGTAAAGTCAGGCTTACTGGATTGAAAGAAGATACAAAGGAATACTGGGTTTCGAGCAGTTATGCCGGCCATTCAAAGGGCGTTCCTTACAAAAGATTGAAAGAGAGACATCCCGAGCGGATTATTGAAAAAGCTGTAAAAGGCATGCTTCCTCACAATGCTCTTGGGCGGAAACAGTACCTCAAACTTCGCGTATGTGCGGGACCGGAGCACAATCACAGCGCACAGAAACCTGAGGTGTATGAGATTTAACCCGGCAAGAGTACGGCCTTTGCCGTGAAATTATTATGAAAGGAGAAACGTATTGACTGAAGCTCAACCAGTTCATACTGCCACTGGAAAGCGAAAAAATGCGGTAGCCCGTGTTCGGATCAAACAAGGAAACGGGGAAATTACTGTTAATGGAAAAGAAGCTTCCGCATATTTTTGCCGGCCCACCTCCATTCTTCTTATTGAACAACCACTCGAACTCACTGAAATGACCGGAAAATTTGATATCACTGCCAATATCAGGGGCGGTGGTCTTTCCGGGCAGGCCGGAGCCCTTAGACATGGCATTACCAGGGCGTTAATAAATATGGATCCGGAATTGCGTCCCGTTCTCAAACGTGCCGGCCTCGTTACGCGTGATTCAAGAGTAAAAGAGCGTAAGAAGTACGGCCTTGCCGGTGCGCGGAGAGCATATCAGTTTTCCAAGCGTTAATCATTATTATTTTTTTTATAAAGAAGATAGAAGTCAGAATAATTTGAATAATAAAAGATTGATAGTAGTAAATATCTTTTTTATTCTGGATTATTACTCCTGAATTCTGTCTTTAAACTGTGTATCTCGCACGTTCCGTGACGCTGAAGGCATGGTGCCCATTGAGGTGGGTTGCCTTCGGCGACTGACCGGTTCGGAGGATAAAAACCATTAAGGAAGAGGCTTAATTGTGGCTGAAGTAACCATCCAGGATCTTCTCGAAGGCGGTGTTCATTTCGGACATCAGACCAGGCGCTGGAACCCCAAGATGAAAAAATTCATCTTTACCGAGCGCAACGACATCTACATTATCGATCTTCAAAAAACTCTCGCATTACTCAAAAAAGCCTGCGATATTGTTCGCGAAATAGCGTCAAAAGGCGAACCAATTCTATTCGTCGGCACAAAACCCCAAGCGGCATCCATTATCCTTGAAGAAGTTGAACGATGCGGACAATTTCATGTCACCAACCGCTGGGCAGGCGGAATGCTTACAAATTATCGTACAATCAGGCAGAGCATAAAACGGCTTGATAATCTCGAAAAGATGTCCACTGACGGCACATTCGAACACCTTACGAAAAAGGAAGTGCTCAACCTTGAAAAGCATCGCGCTAAACTTTCGTATGTGCTTGAAGGCATCAGAAATATGAACCGGCTGCCTGGCCTTTTAATAGTAGTGGATACCAGGAAGGAAAATATAGCGGTCAATGAAGCAAGGCGTCTCGGCATACCGATTTGTGCAATCGTTGATACAAACTGCGATCCTGACCCTATAACCTATCCCATTCCCGGCAACGATGACGCTATCCGGTCGATAAAAAAACTTCTATCTGCGCTTACTGATGCTGTAATAGAAGGTGCGCAGATCCATGTCGACAGAAGTGACATAGAAGAAAAAGAAACAGTAGTAATAGAAGCCGGGAGACATGAAAAAGATAAGAAAAGGCATAGCCACCGACCAAGGCATGAAAAAGCGGCCACTGCAAAGGCTCCAATAAAAGAAAAGGCTCCTGCTGAGGCTTCTCAAGAGGAAAAAACTTCAGAAAAAACAGCCGAAGAAGTTAAAAAGCCGGCGAAACCAAAAAAGGAATCACCGAAAGTCTCCCGGAAAGATTCTGAAAAATCCGAAGAGAAAAAAACCGACGATAAAACAGCAATAAAAGCTGAGAAAAAACCGGCAATAATGAATGACAAGGCTTCCGACAAAAAAACGGAACCTAAAGAAACACCTGCAAAAAAAGCTGACAAGAAGCCTGAGAAAGAAGAAACCTCTGCAAAAAAAGCTGACAAGAAGCCTGAGAAAGAAGAAACCTCTGCAAAAAAAGCTGACAAGAAGCCTGAGAAAGAAGAAACACCCGTAAAAAAGGCCAACTCAAAAAAAACTGAAAAGAAAAGCGATTGATGTGATATTATCGTGAAAGGAACGCGTACAATGGAGATTAAAGCGAAAGATGTCATGTCTCTGCGCAATAAAACGGGTGCAGGGATGATGGATTGCAAAAAGGCGCTTGTCGAGGCCGAAGGCGATATGGATAAGGCGCTTAACACACTGCGTGAAAAAGGTATAGCCGCTGCTCAGAAACGGGCTGGGCGCGATACCGCCAATGGATACATAGCAGTATATGTTCATATGGGTTCAAAGCTTACAGCCATGGTTGAAGTTAACTGTGAAACGGACTTTGTGGCGCGTAACGAGCAGTTTCGTGAG
>JABHYP010000314.1 GCA_018656855.1 Candidatus Latescibacterota bacterium
CCGGTGGATAAAAGTATGCAGGGCGCCACGCTGACAATATACAGCAATGATACTGATGAACCGTCAATTTATGTATCGGTGACAGGAACCGTAAGCGGATCGGGGCTCGCCATTTCGCCGCTCGATATACAGTTCGGAGATGTTTACATTGGCAGCAGCAATACGGAAATAATTACCATTACCAATACAGGTGAAAACTCATTGCTTGTTACTGATATTTCCAGTGATAATGGAAATTTTTCGGTTAGTCAGTCATCGATGACGGTTCCCGGGGGTGAGAATAAAACGGTGACGATTATTTTTTCTCCACTGCAGCCGGGCGAACAGTATGGTAATGTTGCCATTACCACAAACGAAGGTGAATTTAATGTATCAGTATATGGAAATGCTCAGGATTCCGGCCGCACTCTGCAGATTACCTCACCAAAGGACGGAGAAGTACTTGCCGTCGGGAGACAGTATGATATACAGTGGACTGGCAGCGGATTGACTGACGTCAGGATTGAGTTTTCGTCTGACGGCGGAGATTCCTGGAGCGAGACAACCTCGTCTGTACCGGTACAGAACAGCCAGTACTCATGGACAGTGCCGGACTATGAATCAGACAATTGTATCATAAGATTATCAGACGTAACCGATCCGGGTTTTTCAAGCATGAGCGGTTTATTCAATATATCAAAGACTTCATTCTCCATCAGCCATGAACCAGTAGTTGAGGCGCAGGAAAACAGTTCAATTACATTTGATGCGTCAATTTACAGCAATACCACCATAGATCGAGTAGTACTCTACTATGATGTAACCGGCAGGAGAGTATTTGATAATGAACTCGAAATGACACATCAGGGGGGGGATTATTATTCCGGAGCTCTGTCTGTTGGAATATTTACCGCAAAGGGATTGGAATATTACATAATAGCCAGCGATATAAACGATGGTGAAGTACGCGAACCTGAAAGCGGAACTCTGTACTCGGTTAAAGCGAATGTTGCTGAGGTGGCATCAACTGAAACAACATCCGGTGGTTCGGAACAGAATTCCTATCGTATGATTTCTATCCCTCTTGTTCTGAATGATACACATATTGATAACCAGCTGATAAATTCACTTCCGAAAGGAGAATACGGATCAGACTGGCGGCTCTTCAGATATTCTCCCGGCAGCGAGTTTGCTCAGGAGTACCCCGATATAGAAGGTTTTGCACCTGGTAAGGCTTTCTGGATAATTTCGCGGAGTAATTTTACCCTTAGATCTTTGCAAGGAACTACCGTCTCAACAAATGAGCCATTTTTTATCGAACTTGCAGCTGGCTGGAATGATATTGCCAACCCCTGGATGTTTGATGTATCATGGAATGATGTTGAGAATCCCTCTGGAGCTGACCTAAGCGTGTTGTATTCATATGATGGTAGTTGGTCTGATCCTGTCATCAATCCGCCGACAGTTCTCAAACCATGGAATGGATATGCTGTAAATAATCTGACGAATATGACTGTTATTGTTAAGCTTAATCCGAAACCGGCGACTGAGTCTGAAAAGCCGGTTGTCACAAAACATTTTGACTGGATGTTGACATTAAAAGCCACTGCTGGTGAGGCAAGGGATATGGCCAATCACCTCGGGGTCAGTGAAAAAGCAGATATGGAATGGGATCATTATGACCATGTCGAACCTCCCCCTGTAGGCGAGTATGTATCGGTCAGCTTCCCGCATCATGATTGGAATAAATACCCTTATGATTATACGGTCGATTTCCGACCTCCCGGTGATACCGTTTCATGGGATTTTAATGTCAGGACAAATATAACCGGCGAAACAATCAGAGTTGAACTTGAAGGTATTGAAAAGCTTCCTGATGATACGGCTGTTACCATTTATGACCGTGACACCGGCCGCAAAATCAACATCTTCGATAATACCTTTAACTTCTCTTCTACTAACGATGTTAAGGAAAGTCATTTCACACTGGTTGCGAGCAGTTCATTAGAGAAACAGCCTGATCAGGATAACGCTATACCCGAACAGTTAGTGACTGCAGTATCCTATCCCAATCCGTTTAATCCGCAGACAACAATCCAGTATGAAATGTCACATCCGGCGAAAGTAAGTGTTTTAGTATTCAATTCACTTGGGCGGAGAGTTCGGGTATACGAGTTCGGATACAGAGAACAAGGAATTCATGAACTGGTATTCGATGCAACGGATCTTACATCGGGACTATATTTTTATCAAATCAATGCGGGATATGCTTCGGTAACTGGCAAAATGCTGTATATGAAATAGTGTCATATTACATCAGCAGGCACAATACTGTACAAAGGGAAAATGGGAAAGGTTTTTCCAGATAATTGCACGTTCTCATGACCTTGCCGGATTATTAACGACTATAGACTATAAACCTGAAGCTTTTAACCTTTTTTACAGGGTATGAAATTTTTTACCATCCAAGATAAACCTTCACAAACGTTCCCGATGATTTGTATTCCTCAAATTCCCGATATTTTTCCTTGTAGTCCACCTGATCAAAATCTATACCCACAGCCGCCCAGACATTATAGCCGAAATAGTCCGTTGTGTTTTGAAACTGCAGAACATATGTTATTCTTCTAAAATCGTTCTGGCTTTGTACATAGTTACTATAGCTGTACTGAAAACCGGGAATACCCTGAAATCCCAGCATAATATTTGACTTCGGAGAAACCACATATTTCAATGTAATCAAGGGGATTCGCTCCAAATTGTGATCGAGCGGCTGCAACGACTCGGAACGTACTTTTTTATAAAGTCTGAATTTAACTCCGGGAGAGAAAATAATGTTCCCCCACCTTTTTGTATAGACAAATTTGTTTATTATAGCAATAGTGTCAAGTTGATCATGAGGCTGGAATGTTCTATCATACATTATGCCTTCAACCTGGTCGTTTTTTTCGATTTTGACATGATTTTCGAGAGTGATTGAAGGTAATGCTCTTATCGTTGATTCAAGCCACAGCCGGTGTACATTCGAATTTCTGTATTCAAGCTCATCATAGAACAAATCCCTGTGAAATGCTTTTTGAGGTTGAGATTTCTGCTGCTGGGCCAGGTGTCTTCTCACCTGAATATACTGATCACGGATGTTATCCTGAATCTTCTCATAACGATATTCCGCATAAATTTGACCTACATTGAATACATTGTAATTCACAAGAAATTTGAAATAATCATCGTTAGTTCTGTTTGATGAAGCTCCGATACCTTTTGATTTCATGGAACCGACAACAAAATTGATGCTTTGCTGTGGAGAATATTTCATAAAGAAGTGATGTCCCTGGCGGTCAAGTTCATACGGAGTATCAAATTTCATGTCGTCTTCGCGGAAATCTGGTATGGTATTATTATTATAGTCGTTTCCGAACACGAACTCATCGGGATCAGAATCGAACATTAAAAACGGCTCATCGGAGTCCGGGAGTCCATTAATATTCTTATTGGTATCAGGAATACCGTCATTATCTTCGTCATTTCCCGGAAATACTCCATCAGGATCATCAGATGAGTCCATATACCCCATTACTCTTTTGATCAGCATCTGGTCAGGATACTGATCATCATCGTCATTATCTTCTATGACTGGAACTCTCGCAGTATTATTACTTCTCATAAGCGCTTCTTGTTGGCCAAGAGATGATCCCACATTACTAATAAAGAAGTCCATATAGGGACGGTAATATTTGCCCATTTTAAAAACTTCCCCCGCAAAGCCGAACTTTTTCCAATCCTTTTCGGCGGTTACATAATACGCATTACTAGTTTGTGAAAAGCGGTGTCCGGTCCTTGGCGCCAATCCACTAGCAAAACTTATAACTTGTCCGGCGCCGGCAAGACCATCGGCGAACATGTATGTATGAGTATTGGTTACATATTCTGCTTTTACCTTGAAACCTTTATAGTTAAAATCGGCATCAAATCCCCATATTTCATTAGCCACCTCATAACCGAAATTAAAATGTACTGTGCGAATATTAGAACCATCTTTTATGTTTCCCTCGGACTGGGCTGCATTCCTCCAGTATGTCGCATCATACCAGTCAGAATTTTTCCCTGAAGAACCATGGCCTCCTTTGGGATTACTTACATATATCATCGATGTTTGTATAAGGTAGTCATTTGCAACTTTCGCAACAGCCTCAATATCGTTTATTTTTTCTGTACAACTGGCAAGATCGAATAAACAGACAATCGCCTCGGTTCCGTCAACCCGTAATGGTTTTTCCGATAATTCAGACACCGAATAATAAGAATTTGAAAGTGATTTACTGTATTTTGTTGAGGTGTTGGCTAAATTAGTTCCTTTACTCAAATCATTTAAATGTAAGTAATCGGAATATTTCGGTAATGGTGTGTTTCCAATTCCAAAAAAGTCAAAGGTTGGTCCTCCTTTGAAGTTTTGAGGTTTGGGTTCAATATAGAGTTTGTCTATCTTATCGGTTATTGCGCTTGTACGGTCGCGGCGTGTATCGTCCATAATTATCTGGGGGATTATATCGTTACGATATCTGCCGTTTACTTTTAGCCTTAAATCGTAAACTACCGGGCCGCCCTCGCTGTCTTCAGGAGAATCATCAAGAAAACGAACTGCAACCATGATCGGGGTAAAGGCACTAGTGTTTAAAGTCCCGCGCCACTCACTGCCTCTTTGGCGATCGCCCTGAACACCGTAAGTTTTTACATAGGAGGCGCCGAGGGTTAATGCCCCGAGTTTTCTCCTGAAACGCCCTCCTCTCAGAATGACTCCTCCCGTTTGATCTACAGGGGAAGCGTATTGAAACAGGCTGCTGTTTACAATTTTGAAAGAATTATTAGCAGACATAAAGTCTAACGATATACCGTTCATATTAGGAAGAGACAGGGTAAGAGGAGTAAATTTGGTTCGCAGCGCCCCGGCGCCAATAGCCGAAAAAGACCAGTCATTCGTTGATTCTTTCAACACCCATACACCATCAACACCAGCGCTGACATTAATATACCTGCCGGGCAACTCAACCTTGTATGTTCCATCTCCGTAATATTTGTCTCTCCATATAGTGGCGCTATGTCTCATCCGTGCAATTCTGTCGCCAAACACATTATATGACCATCGATTACGTTGTTCTTCAAGAAGATTATATGCCTCAAACCCACGGAAAGCGTAAGTTTCATATCTATCCTCCATTTCGTAAAACTCGTAACCCCATTTTTTGTAAAGATCATGGTGTCTCCCGAAATCACCCATGAACTCCTGGTTTTCCGCATGTCTGGTCGAAGTAGAAAGAGCGCGAAGCCGGTCTTCAGTCGACATATCTAACCAATCATCTTCCGTAAGTTTGCGCAGTTCATAAATGTTGTCTGCTTTCACCAGGGATATTGAAAATATAAACAACAGGAGAAAATGTAAGAGAGGGATAAAACGTTTCATATTTTTACTCTTCGAAAGTTATATTTATAAAGGGTTTTGTTTCAAATTGATTGTCCCGAACATACGTAAATTATTATCGTGCTGATATCGTTGAAGTAAAGAAAAAATATTATTACGCAAAGAAGAAGGTAAAACATATAGGCGCATAAAAATCTATTTACTGGTTGAGAAGAAATCCATTTTCCGCTGAGCTATTCCTCCATCCTGAATAAGTGCGTATACGACCATGTTTACACCCATTTTTAGCTGGGGTTGATTGTTTGCCAGATCTTTCCATTTATGGGCATATCCCTTGTCGGAATAAATTGCAACCAGTCTTTCACCAAGCCATATACCCTCAAGGTAGTGAACAGATTTTGACATTTTTCTGCTTGCATTACTTTCGCCGGCTTCAATAGCTTTAAATGAACCAATTTCACTCCCCTGCGGCGGGCCGTAATCGAAATCAAAAAAACTATGGTACAGCGGATGGTCATTTTCTATTGGTAAAAATTTTGCGTCACCTCCAAGCGAATCCTTCAGCATTTTTCTCAATGAAGCTTCAGCCTGTCCAAATTCGGCTTTGGGAACTCCATTATCTAAAACAGCGAAACCGCCGTTTCTCAGATATTTGCCAAAGCTCTCACGCTCAATTTGAGTCAGTTCAAATGCCTTATCAGTTGTGATATAGACAAACGGCGTTTCGAAAAGTTTCCTATGATCGAGGAAAAGATGAGTGTCGACCTTCGCTTCTATATTCGTATAGCGGTTTACCGCAAAAACGAGGTTAATCACCGCACGTTTCAGAGTATCGGGAGGCCTCAACTGCGCTCCCCATGCAGTCGCAATATACACAAATCCTTTGATGTCCATCTTGTTACCCGGGTCCTGGATGACCATAGCCTTAAACTGGCCTGTGTCAAGATCATCAAGGGAAATCATCTCATCTTTCATTGAAATCTTTCTGTCCGGTTCCCTCGATGCAGTCATTTCAATAGAGATTCCATCGGGTAAGAAAACCTGTGTTTCCACATCACTCTGCATCTCTGTTTCAAACTCGTAAGAGTCAACGGTACCCATCATATCCATTGTCGATATCTGCTTGGTCTCAATTTGTGCAGTGGGTTGGCGCTGCTGGATTTCTTTCTTCTGGAAAATTCTTTTCTGGACACGTTTCTTTTTAAACTCAAACGCTTTTTTCATCCTCGGCCTGCGGACTATAAGCTCCATTGTCAGAGGTTTGGCCACTTTGACCTGAGTCTTTTTGAACATATAATATGCGCCAATGGCCGCATGTAGCGAAACCGCTACAACAAGCCCGAGGAGAAGAATTTTCTGGGTCTCTCTCTCGAGCCGATCCATATCTATAACGTCTGAGGCGCCTCTGAATCTCGACGACCGTTCTTCGCTTTTTGCCATTTTTGTCATCCTTCCCGGTCGAGAATAATGTTAAGTGCCATTATTTAACTATGATGTGTAAAAAAGTATTTTAAATAGGTATTTTTATAATATACTCTGACAATATAGGAATAAACTTAATATAAGTGAGATTTGCAATATATTTTTATTATATATTTCTTCCAGCCTCTGTCACAGGAATTAGTTTCCACGCTATTTTATTGATTATTATATTATTAGTCCAGAATTTATTCCTACAGGTTCTCCAATTAGTGGAAACATACGGAACTTGTAGTTGTGGGTGATAGATATAGTTTGGCATTTCTCATATCACGCGGGATTGGTATTCCTCTAATACCGCTTATCTTTTATCGCCGCAAACATTAAACACAAATGCCCAAAAAGCATGGGGACGAGTCAAAAAAAGAGGTTCTGTCGCCTCACAGTATTTTTTTCACTCCGGGAATCG
>JABHYP010000315.1 GCA_018656855.1 Candidatus Latescibacterota bacterium
CGAGGCTTATTCCAAGGTTTGCCGAAGGAGTAATGCTGGAGACAAGAGTAATTGAAGCTGATACTGTGCCGGTGGTGGCGCCCTGCAAAAAGCGGAGGGCGACCAGATGCCACGGACTTGTCGCAAATCCCATGAGTCCCAGCACTATAGAACCGGCAAACATGGAACGCATAACCATAATCTTGCGGCCATACCTGTCGGACAGAAGACCCCAAAAAAGGGCGAAAAAGGTCATGGTTATACCGAAAACAAGCGATGCCCAGGCATTCCATATAAGGATCTCATTCTGGCTTTCCACACCGAGGGATCTGAAGTAAAACGGTAAAAACGGAAGAACAAAAGAAAAGCCCACTCCTGATAAAAACTGGGCAATAAACATGATAGCGAGGGTCATCCGCCAGCGGTGGTGATGATCAATGGAATGAGGCGGATGTAATGTTTTTTGCATTATTTATCATGTCTCATGAAGTTACAGGGTGCGATTATTCACTATTCTGAATAATGGCTACAATATACCGCTTTTAACGGCAAATGTCAATGAAGCAGATGTTTGCCGACCGGCATAAGATACTATCACTATTGTTAATACCGCAATTTTGCAAAATTCTTCTTGACTTCATAGCTATATTGCTATATATTGCAACAAAAGGAGGTGTTTTCAGTGGCTGTGAAAAAGATCGATAAAGAAAAACTGGAACAGGCTGCGGAAGTTTTTAAAGGGTTCGGTAATCCGATAAGAATATTGATTATTAACGAACTTCATAATAGAAAGCTTCGTGTGATGGAGATTTCTAAGCTTCTCGGGTACACACAGCCAATAATAAGCCAGCAGCTAAAGATACTTAAAAGTGTGGGTATCGTTTATAAAATCCGGGAAGGAAACAGCAGCCGTTATGCTCTCACCAGTCATCATTTCTCCGATATGATAAAGTGTATGAGAAGCTGTCTTGGAATTTAATTGTATGCTGAGTTAATAAATAGATTCCATATTCCAAAATCCGGATTTTGGATTAGTCCATGGTTTATTGTCAGC
Source organism: Candidatus Latescibacterota bacterium (assembly GCA_018656855.1). GTDB lineage: Bacteria > Latescibacterota > Latescibacteria > Latescibacterales > Latescibacteraceae > JABHYP01. Next base: position 1,034 of record JABHYP010000315.1, read on the forward strand.
ATAGTAGATGGATTTCGTTAATCAACCCAATACAGTTTTTTGAATTAATCGTGCTGATAATCGATGCTGGCGCTTACCCTAATTCCTTTTTAAGAAATTGCCCCGTATAGGAATTTTTTATCCGTGAAACCTCTTCCGGCAGGCCTGCTGCAATAACTTCTCCTCCTTTGTCCCCGCCCTCGGGCCCCAGGTCGACAATATAGTCGGCACATTTTATTACATCCATATTGTGTTCTATCACTATGACTGTGTTTCCCTTGTCTACAAGCCGGCTAAGAACAGCGAGAAGCATATTAACATCCTCAAAATGGAGGCCGGTTGTGGGTTCGTCAAGAATGTAGAGAGTTCGCCCGGTGCTGACACGGGAAAGTTCGCCTGCCAGCTTGATCCTCTGTGCTTCACCGCCTGAGAGTGTTGTAGCCTGCTGGCCGAGATGGATGTATCCGAGACCGACATCTTTGAGTGTCTGGAGCTTACGCTGCAAAACGGGAATGTTTTCGAAAATTTCGAACGCTTCATCACAGGTGAGGTCCAGCACATCTGAAATGGTAAGACCCTTGAACCGTATATCAAGCGTTTCCCTGTTATACCTGCGGCCCTTACATTCCTCGCAGGGAACATATACATCAGGGAGAAAGTGCATTTCTATCTTTATAATTCCTGCGCCATGACACCGCTCGCATCTCCCGCCCTTAACATTAAATGAAAAGCGGCCGGGTTTGTATCCGCGGGCTTTTGCATCGGGTAGCTGGCTGAACAGGTCACGCAACGGAGTGAAAAGCCCGGTATACGTTGCCGGATTTGACCGCGGTGTTCTACCGATAGGAGACTGGTCAATACTGATAACTTTGTCTATATGATTATAGCCTGTAATTTGTCCGTAAGGCAGTGGATCGACATTCGCTCTCATAAGCTTGCGGGCAAGAGCCTTATATAGTGTCAGATTGATAAGCGTCGACTTGCCCGAACCTGATACTCCGGTTACACAGATGAATTTACCTATAGGTATTTTCAGGGATAAAGACTTTAGGTTGTTTCCTGTGGCGCCCTTAATCGAAATGAATTTTCTGTTGCCGGTGCGGCGGCTGGCCGGTACGGCAATCTTTTTTCTGCCTGAGAGATAAAGTCCGGTGAGTGAATCAGATTGCTCGACCTTTCCGGGAGGCCCCTTTGATACAACCTGTCCGCCG
>JABHYP010000316.1 GCA_018656855.1 Candidatus Latescibacterota bacterium
ATATCCCTCCCGCCGACTTTGTAAATAAGGCAGAATTTAAAGAAGTTATTACCGCTCCGGGATGTGTCAGGGGAATGATGTGCGGCCACTATCACCAAAATCACCTATATAATTTCGGCGGCATCCCAGTCATGGTACGTGTTGGCAACAGTGTGACGCCCATGGGGTACACGCTCATATATCCATACGCGGACGGAAGAATACTTATAGTGCAAAAATCCCAGCATTTTCCTCACCTTGACGATGTATCAAACAGTATCCGTTCGGGAGCCCAGGGAAGTGAATACGACCGATTTTTCACAATTGGCGGCTCATCCGCTTTACCATTGGACGGCCTAACTGTGCATGGCAGAAAAGCCAGAGCGTTCATCGACGACGGCCATCTCACGCTTGATTCCACTGAAGCAAAAGGAACAGTATTGATAGACAGTCCCAGCCTTTCCAACGCTCGCCTGAGCTTCTCGGCAGTAAAAGAAGGCGGAACTCACATGGGGGCATTGGCTTTCGCCCATGAAGATGGTTCTGGAGGGATCGAAGGAGTTTTGACCAACGTTTATTCCACTGACGGCAACGTATTTTTAGCCGATTATACAGGGAACAGAAAGGAAACTCTTGCCAGAACGTGGTTTAATATAAACGATGGAATAGCTTATAAGTTTATACTTGAAGCAAGAAACGACACGATAACCCTGTCCGTGAAGAATATGCCGAAAATCTCAGCGCGCCTGAAAATAAAACCTTCCGGGAAATTCGGATTTTTTGTAAACAAAGGAAAAATGCTTATAACAGACCTGAAACTTGAAAAGCTTGATGGTTAGTCCGGCAATAATATGAGTGTCTTGAATTAATGATCCATACGGAAAATGGGACATTAAGATTTAAAGAATTGGCTCTTTTGGGACGAAAAATATCCAATGTAGAATTCTCAGGTATGGTGAAAAATCACTTTCTTTACTTCATTATTAAAAATTGAATATTCGTTGTTGGACATTTTTAATATTTATAGTTTAGATCATATAATACTATTTCAGCAACATCATTTTTCTTTTTTTCATGGTGTTATCTAACTGTAATTTATAAAAATATATTCCACTCGCTCTTTTTTTCCCTGCATCCCAATGAATAGAATATTCACCTCTTTCAAAATATTCAGATACTAATGTTTCAACAATTGAACCTGTAATATCATAAATTCTTAATGCTACATTGCCTCTTTCATGTACATTAAAGTCAATAGTGGTTGAAACATTGAAAGGATTGGGAGTGTTTTGATAGAGCTCAATCACCGGAGGTAGAACTATTGATTCATTGACAAAAGACGGTTCCCGTGTATACTTGATTATTTGTCCGCTATCACCAACAATCCATACATGATTCCCTTCAATCACATCCATTGCCCACTCAAAGCCGTGTAAACCATTGAAAGATATTAACTTTGTGTATGTAGTGCCAAAATCACTAGTATATTCCAGGTTGTGACAGCCTGCATCCCATCTATACAGAAAAAGTAACGCTTCATAACTGCTTACTGGAAACATGTCAAGTACTGTTGTTTCTCTTGATCCCATATAATGATTCTTAACATTCGTCCAGGAATATCCATCATCAAAAGAGACTGCCATTATATTACATATCGCCCATAAAATAGTAGTATTATTGGCTCTATTATTATAGGCATATAGTTTCCTTCTTGGACTTGGTTGTATTTCTCCAACTTTGTTCCAATCTTCACCACCATTTGAAGTGTAAAAAACCTCCGTTATACTAAGACCACACCATCCAAATGCCAACATCCAACCATAATTCTCATCAAAGAATTTGATAGCACTTAAATTTAAAGTAGAGTCATATTGTTCTTCCCAATTTGTTCCTCCATTAGTTGTATGTAGAATGTGATTTTCACCTATACTTTCAACAGTAATCCATCCTTCATTTGCATTAATAAAACAGATATCCCAAACATTTTGCAATACCCAATCAGAGAAAGTAAGTTCATACCACTTTTTGCCTCCATCTTGAGTAGCAAACATTTTACCAAAGGTCGCTTTTCTTCTATATCCGCAGCAGTAACCATGTATTTTATCAATAAATTGAACCTTTTCTAACAGAAGACTATCCAACGGACACACCTGTTTTACCCACGTCTCCCCTCCATCACTCGTTGCTATAATCGTTGAATTTTCACCAACCGCCCATCCATGCAGTTCATCAATAAAACAAACATCTAGTAATGTTTCCGTCGTACCGCTGTCCTGGAAATGCCACTCGCAGTAGGCAGAAGAGGCGAAGAACACAAGGATTGAGAAGAAAACGAGATTTTTGAATGAGTGAAAATAACCGGCTGAGCGTTTCATAGTACTTCCGAGTGAAAATAGTTATATAGAACTTTGAAAATTAACCATTTATGCCTTTTCAGTTTCATAGCGCGGCAGCGAGTGACCCTCAATCTCGTCAACTCCGACCGGCCGTCCTCCCTCAACGCCGGATTTGTGCGCCATGAGCATTACAGCGACTTTGTGTAATATCGTATCCTCATCCTCGGGTGATACACCGGTTTCAAACACCCTGTCTATAACACGCAAAAATGGCATCCACAGGTGCTCGTCATGGTCAATTCCTCTGGAGCCTTCCCAGTAAATAGCCTGTTCGACAACATCTCTATCAAGATGCACTTTAGCCCAGTTCCGGTACGGTTGTCCATACCAGGTCGATGCAACGCCGATGACCGGATTTCTGTCGTCAGATATCTTCTCATACTCGAGATGGGTCATCACCGGAGGAATACTGAGCGGATCCTCATCGGCAGGCCAGGTTACACCGTGGGTCGAGCATTGTCTCACTCTGCCTCCGACTAGCATATTCGCAGTCTCGAGAATATGCGGCATATATGAGCAGAAATTGGCAGTTGAACCGTCAACGTAATAATGCTGCACCTTTTCGGGCACAATACGCGATTTCGCCACCTGGAACTCGTTCATCCAGGGCACACACGAGCCTGTGATGAGTGGGCTCCCGTTTTCCTCTG
>JABHYP010000317.1 GCA_018656855.1 Candidatus Latescibacterota bacterium
ACCATCTCACCGGCATAGCTTGATATCCGGCTGTCGTCCATTATCCCCGCTTTCAATGTGAAACGCTCAAGGGAAGGACATACAAAATTTTCACTTATAGAAAGGGATACGAATAATCCCTCTAATTTTCTGTCCTCGGTCAGATAGCCGATACCAAGTTTGATTGCATCGCGGACAGAACGTATATCCGCGACACTGCCGTTAATTTTTATACTCCCACTGTCAGGCATGTTAATTCCGAAAATCGCCTGTGCAGTCTCTGTCCTGCCTGCGCCGACAAGCCCCGCAAATCCCATTATCTCTCCGGCGTGTATTGTAAAACTCACATCCTCGAACTCACCGCGCCTCGTTAATCCGGTAACATCGAGAACAGGGCAAACTTTGCCGGAATAAAAACTACGGTTAGAAAACATTTCGTCTATACTGCGCCCCACCATGGAGCGAATAAGGTCATCCTCGTTAATATCCGAAATTTCAAAAGTGTCCTGATATACACCGTCCTTGAGAACCGTAACCCTGTCGGCAATCTCGAACACCTCGGGCAGGTGATGAGAGATAAAAACAAATGAAACGCCTTTTTCCTTAAACGTTCTTATGGTTCGAAAGAGCGTTTCGGTTTCAGAACCGGACAGGGATGATGTCGGCTCGTCAAGAAGGACAACGCGCGGTGAAAAAGTTAAAGCCTTGAGAATCTCGAGTATCTGCCGTTTTCCGATCGGCAGTTGACCGGCAGGCATGTCGGGATCAATATCCTCCCCGAAAATCTCAATCATTTCAGCGGCACGGCGGTTGAGTTCCCTGCGATCAACAAGCCCCAGCGCATTGACCGGCTGGCTGTTTGCGAATATATTCTCGGCGACACTGAGGTTCGGGACGATGGAAAGTTCCTGGTACACCACCCGGATTCCCTGCAACTGCGCATCATGTGCATTCTGAAATTTTACTTCGTTTCCATCGAGGAAAATCCGTCCGGATGTAGGCCGCAGGACACCGCCGACAATGTGCATCAGAGTTGATTTGCCAGCGCCGTTTTCTCCTACGAGAGCAAGAACTTCGCCGTGCCGGACAGCTAAGGAGACATCGTCAAGGGCTTTCACACCGGGGAAAACTCTGGTGATGCCGTCAAGCTTTAGTATTGTGTCGTTTTCGGGAAAGATGGCCAAGGCGATTAACCTTTGAAAACATGTTTAATACCAAGTTACAATCAAAGAAGTAATATTATTATTTTGTAGGGGCAAACCTATGTGTTTGCCCTAAAAATCTGATCCGGAATTTATGGAATAATAGGATTATCATGATTGAAGTCAACGAAGAAATAGAAAAAAACACAAAATGAATCGTGTTGTCCCGCAGAGGCATGTATACTCACCTCATAAACAATTCGCAATTGCTTTTGTCAACGAGAACCGTTCCGGTATCTACAAGCCTCGGAACACCCGTAACACCGGCTTTGCTATTGTCGGAAGATACTGGAATTTCATGATGGTTGAGATGGTAGAGGATAGAAAGGCCATAGTACGGCATAAGCGCAGTTTGCTGAACGATTGTGGCATCGATGATACCGTCCCTGATATAGTTCAGAATATCATTACCGCGGTCCATCGCGACCACTTTAACCTTGCCCGCAAGGCCGGTTTCCTTCAGCGCAGTGGCAGTGCCTGCCCCTCCTGCAGCCTCAACACAGCCGAATCCGGCAAGGTCAGGAACAGCGGCGAGTACTGCTGCTGCGGCCTGTGCAGCCATCGGAACCTCGGATTTAGTGTCAGTAACACGGACTATCTCGATGCCGGGATGCTCTCGAAGAGCATCTCTGTATCCGCTAACACGTTCTTCGAGGTTAGGCTGGCCGATTTTTGTGAGAATCGCCACTTTGCCCTTACCCTCAACAAGTTCGGCAAGCTTGGCGCCGCCTCTGAAACCCGCATCATAATTCCCCGTTCCGATAAAAGCAATACGTTTGGAATTAGGAAGGTCCGAGTCGAGTGTTACAACCGGTATGCCTGCATCCACCGCTTTATTAACCGCATCGTTCAGGGATTCTTCAAAACCGATAACCATAATACCGGCGGGTTTCCGGGCGACAGCAAGTTCAATAGCCTGAATCATCACCGGCATGTTCCAGTCCGGCGGCCCCTTGTATTGTGTTTCGACTCCGAAATGCTCTCCGGCAAGTTTCAGTCCCATTTTATGGTCATAGAAGTATGAATTCGCACCAATTGCCGAAACAAGGAAGTAAATATCACGGCGTTTCCCCTGCGAAGACGATTCGGGAATTTCAATTTTCTGCTCGCCGGATGAACAGGAGGTGATTATGAAAATTAGCACACAGGCAAGAGAACAAAACTGCCTTACATTTATCATGGATATACTCCGCTATTCTCTAACATTAACACCCGGCAGCTTTATTTCACCAAAAACACCGACGATTTCATTATCATAAGATTCCAATTGATATTGCGCGGAATGGGCGTGTGTTACAATATCCTTGGGACCTTGGTTAATAACTATTTCAGACATTGGGGATACTTCCATGGCATACTCGTGCGCCATGTGCTTGCCATTTTTGTTAAAATATTCAATTTTTACCCTGCCGCCATAAAAAGTACCCA
>JABHYP010000318.1 GCA_018656855.1 Candidatus Latescibacterota bacterium
CAATGTGGATATCGACACGGTCAATCTTGCGAAAAGCGGAAGAAGCTCCAAAACCTTTATCGAAGAGGGCCTCTGGGAAAATGCGCTTGCGGAAAAAAGCAGCTATGTCCTCATCCAGTTCGGCCATAACGACTCACATGCAAAAGACCGTCCCGAATCAACCGATGCCGCTACAGACTACCGTAACTACCTCTGTCAATACATCGATGAGGCGAGGGCACAGGACGCAAAACCAGTGCTAGTCACTCCCATGCACAGAAGACTATTCAAGGGTGGGCTCCCGACTATCGAGCTTGCTCCCTATGTTACCGCCATGAAAGCGGTGGCCGCAGAAAAGGACGTGCCCTTGATTGACCTGCATGAAAGCAGCGGGAAAGTACTCGCCAGGCTCGGGGATGATGGCAGTGAGTTCCTTTATGTGAGCCCGAAAGACAGGACCCACTTCTCCGAGAGGGGAGCACGGCTTTTGGCAGGGCTTGTGGCTGATGAACTGGGCGTGGTTGTGCCCGAACTGAATCAATATCTGATAAAGGGGAGCGGGAAAATGCTGAGACATGTGGTGCTTTTAAAATTCAAGGATGGCACGGCTGAGACCGATATTGCCTGTGTCGAGAACGCTTTCCGCGAACTGCCGGAAAAAATAGACGCCATTCACAGTTTTGAGTTTGGCACTAATGTCAGTCCGGAAAACCTTGCGCAGGGATTTACCCACTGCTTTTTCCTGAGCTTCCTGACAGCCCCCGACCGTGATAGCTACCTCCCCCACCCAGCGCACAAAGAGTTTGGGAATGTGCTCAGTCCCCATGTGGACAAGGTACTGGTTGTCGACTATTTTGTCGATGACTGACACGCATATTGCAAGCTGTAACAGCCTGAATCATGGCGGTCACAGTGTGGTTTTAGCTCCAGATGGTGATGTCATCGATGCAGCAGATATGAATATGGATATTTTTGTATGCAATATTGATCCCTCTGCGTATGAAGGTTATGATTTCATTTCACAGTTAAAGCCGTCACTCTATCGACTTCAGTAATGAATCATATTTCTTAAACATTAACGAAGCATATCGTATTATGAGATGATATTTTGAATAACCATACAGGCGAACCCAAGTACTGGTTATGTTTGAAGAATCTCACGATACTGATTGATTTTTTCGTAGAATGAATAGTGTAATGAATAGAAAATCATAAAAAGGTTTCGTTTTACTCAACCCAATTTTAAGATTTTCCATTCTGGATGTGTTAGTGCCCCAGCTCTGATTGTACGAGGACTTTGTCAGCTCTGAACAATCGAGGGGGCACTTGTTATTTGAGCGCAAATATTTTTAAATATTTGCATGATTATTGTATAGAATAGCAATTTGCAATATGCTATTTTATGTTGTTTTGTTTTTCCAGTGTTTGTGTAACACTGATTTTTTATTGGTGATAGTATCACAGAATTTTATCGATGTTCTTGTAATCTTTCGAATACACGAATCTACTCAAATTGTTAGGTATTTTTATAGTTTTACCGCCCCCCGGCGGCGAACTATTTATGGCGTTGTTCGCCGCCCCGAATAGAGATTATCGGGTTTGTCGAATTTAATGCATTTCATGACATTTTTGTTTTTTTCTTTGTATATGCTATACCGCTATATATGCTAAGTATGGAGTTTGACTTTGTTAACTTTTATTTTGCCAGTTGTTTTTTTAGAGGAATATTTTGTTTCCATAGGAATGTTTTATTTCCAAGGTGTTTGTGTTGTATTTTCAATATGTTATATTTTATTTCCAGAGGGAGAGGAGTATAATGGAAACATGGAAATAGAAATAAAAGTTACTTTCATTATACAAATACTTTTAAAGGGTTCATCTCTGGAAAATTTATGGAAAACAGTGATGTCATTATATGGTTACACCAGTCAAACAGAAAAAGAATTCTTCTTTCTTTTTCTGTTCCTAAAACACTCCGGCAGGTCGAAAAAGAACTCAGCACAAAGAAGATAAATATGAAACCGTTTCTGGAAAAGAACCTGCTCAAGTTACTAAATCCAAGCGCAAAAAAAGGAAGACTTTATGTTCTGACAAATAATACGAAAAAAATACTGAGATTATCAGGTTGCAGAAAAGAGAGCACAACTGAATGGGATTTGATTGGTTGGATTTTGGCGAGCCCACGACAGCGACATATTGCTTTAAAAGTAATAGATTCGGTAAAACGTACTTCTGAAAATATCAGGGAAAGAGCATCAAAATATAATCCGCATTTAACGAGAATAAGCACTAAGAAAATTCTCAAAGAGCTTATCAGCAAAGGATTGGCTAAAACTGAAATAACAGGAAGAAAAAGGTACTACCAGATTAATGAAAAAGGGAAAGTATTGTCAAATGATATGGCCAAAATATTGAAAATAATTGAATAAATTTTACTATAATGGTTTTGTTATGATTTTTTGATAAATCAATTTCAAATCCCTGTTCCTGGAATACTGCCTGGTCTATTGTTTGAACAGTTATTTTTTTTGATCTATTTTATATAATTTTGGATACATGAGCTGGCTCGTAACCATATAGTTTTAGAAATGCCTGTTTATTCATTTGATATCCCGGCGGTTCAGAATAGGACAATATTTTCTGCAGCGTCTTACAGTGTATCCCTTCCCGGCGCAGTATCTCACGTTTGCTCGTCTCTCCTCTCAATACTTCCAAACGAATCTGTTTCCACCATTCCATATCTACGTACACCCTTTCTCCTCCTCCAGATAATTGAATAAGTTAGTCACTAATCAATTATAATCTGGAAGATGGTGGCTTAGGGTGTCACACTTTTCAACCGCCGTTTTAACGTAGCACTTTTAAACCGGCTTTTATACTCCGATTTTCGGGAATCACAAAACTATTATATGGTGTTAGTTAATGTTATTAAGTTTAACCCATTATACATGTTTTGTCATAATATAGTCTGTTTTAATGTCTATTTTTTCAAAGAAAGTCCCAATCTTTGCCGTTTATTGAAGATATTGACCGGGTAGGACCGTGGCGGCTTGAATGCACGTGCGGACGTATGGCGGATCGATGGCCAGACCTCACGGAAGGATAGTGTATTCATGCAAATGCTTTGTTATTTTAGTAAAATTAAAGTGGAATTTAATGATAATATTTTTTATTTCTCCCACAATCCCATCAATTTCTTCCCGAGACCTTTTTTTAACATAGATTTCAGAAGAGCTTCTTGTACACCCTCATCACTCATCAATAATGATGCGATATCATCAAATCCACTTCGTTTATCATCAAGGTCAATCGCTGTCTTAATATCAAGAACACTTCCACAATCCTTACAGAATAAATGCCCTGAAGGATTAATTTTCTTACATCGAGGACATTGCTTTATTTTTGATTCTTGTTTTTTCTCTGAGGTTTTTATCCCATGTAGTTCAAGCATAACCTCATTTACGTCTTGCGAAACTAGATGTGAATATTCTGAGAGCATTTTACTGCTCGGCACCCAGCCGAAATACACCTTTGCCTGTGATTCATTTATCTGCTTGTTTCTGAGCAAGTGAGTAACTCTCGTATGTCTGAATAGATGAGGATAGACTCTCTTCTTTATTTTCGCCCGTACTTTTAACCTCAGTACCAATGCCCTGAATGCAGCATAATTCATTTTGTCATTCTTATTTCTGTCCCCGAGCATTATCCATAATGGAGCATTCGGATTATTCCGAAACGGATGCATATTCAACCAGGAACTCAAATAAGGATCAGAAACAACAATTCTCGGAGTTCTGTGACCTGTTTTCCCATTCAGATCAACAATAAAACTGTATTTGTCCCTCGATATATCTTTTATTTTTAATGATCCTATTTCACCGATTCTCGCACCTAACTCATAAAGCATTGAAATAAATGCTTTATCCCTGGGATGTTCAGCCGCGGTTAAAAGCTTTTCTATGTCTCCCTCAGTTAATATATCAGAGGCATTGACTCTCGGTTGATCTTTCGACCGTATGCTTGTTTTGAGCCAATTTATTTTTTCTGGAAAATCCTGAACGTCTTTATAGCCATCGCCGATAATGAGCCACTTGTAGAATTTTTTTATTATAGTCTTATAAGTATGTTTTGTCGACACTGACCATTCTTTATGGGAGTCAATTGTTAAAACTTCATCCTTGATGTCTTCTTTTGTTGCCTTATCAAAATCTATTTTCAAGAGTTTTGCAAAAGTTATGAGTGTACCAATTATTCTTATTCTCCGAGGTAGACCAAGATTATCTAATGCACACGCACGATTATATTGTATTATGAAATTTCTATTTCTTTCAGAAATATCAGCTTTCTTCAATCCTTTCAAAGCATTTTCATACCGATGATCATAGTTGTGAATATCAATTTTGTGATTCATACAACTTGTTTAAGTGCTTTATATCTATTTAAAGCTTTCGATATGAACAAGTTGTCGGATGCCCCGTCCGGACATTTAACAGGTTGTTTATGTTAAGGGCGCCAATAAAATAGATCCCTATCGTCGATAAATCCCAAATACAGTTTATTTTTCAGCATTTTTTAACTCAGATTTGATTTTGTATTTCATTGGAGAGGTATAAATTTCAATTAATATTTTAGACCATTCTGGGATATGTAAGTTTAAGTTATTTAAATACTTTTCTTTGTCTCGATATTCTTGATGATAACGAGTTTCAACTATATCTTTTTCCATTTTATTAATTGAATATAAAATAAGATATAAGCATTTAATTATAAATTATTTGTAATAATCATTTCTCCTCGTCGGAGAATAATAATCTTTTTGAGATTTAATAATGTGGCACAGTTTCAAGCTCAGATCATTAAGTACATTATTTATATCCGCAATACTTTTCTCAATTTTCAACACGGCTTTTTTTGATCTTGTTTCTAAATCTTCCTTTGTCATTTTTTATAAATGTAAAAATATATCATGGTTTAAATATGTTGTACAAGGATAGGAGATCATCATGTCTGTTTTTCTATTTTTCTGAGAAATCAAATTCGAGTTGGTTAAGATTAATAAATGGAAGTTTCTCAAGCACTAAATTTTCACCAAATAGTTTCACTGAAAAGCCCGCAATTACAATCGTTGTACAGTTTCTTTCACGCATATAATCAATAATTTCTGATTCGATATTTTCAATACTTTCAGATAAATATTTTCTCCAGACCAGAGATCTTATTTTATGATAGAGTTGTAATTGTGTCATCGATTTGATCCTTTCAATAAAAAAAGCCTCTCACCACTCGAATGATGAAAGGCTTCTTAAATGTTTGAACTGTTGAAATGCTATTGTTGCAAAGGCGTTACAATACTGACATCATCTGTTTTCAAAATCAAATTCAGGACTTTTTCTGTTTCCGCCATTAACTTTAAACATGCAGAATATGGCTTCATATTGACTTTCTCAGCATATGATTCAATGTACCGGTATGAATTTCCTGTGGTATCAATCATCTTTTTTCCGACTAACCGGCATAAGGCCTGAGCAGAAAGTTCAGCAACAATTTCCTGAAAAGGATCCTGACCCGACTTCATACCACCCTTCACGTTTTCGTGTCCGGCATGTGCCAGTTCATGAAAAAATACAGCCTCTTCAGATGTTGCCAGACCGATCTCCTTTCTCTTCGGTGAATAGTACCCATAAAACCGACAGTCACCCGGTACTGCTTTCACCGATATGCCCCATTCCTCAGCTCTCTCGAGAAGCGGAAGATCAGGCAGTTCCAAAGATTCATAATCCAGCTTTTCACCCTCGGTATCTTCAACCCTGAAAACAGGCATGGATTTGAAATAACGTAATACATTATTTTCATCTCCGGATTCTTCATCAACTTTCTTTTTAAAACACGGGATCATGATATGAATTGCCTTTGCCCCCTTTTTCACCCACCGGTTTGCTTCTTTCCACTGCCTGAATCCTCTCGCATCACCTGTACCACCCAAAAACATCAATGTCCGGTTTGTAAATGACCATTCACAGCTTGGAATGTCAGGTATAGGATAACTTGCATAAGCAACAGCATCAGGAATTTCCCCGGATTTGAATTTGTCAACAATAACCTGTAAAATCTGCGTAACTTTATTCATTTTAAGCCTCCAATTCTGGAAATAAAAAAACCCTCCTGGGTTACAAGAGGGTTTATATCTAATTTGCTTGATACATGTCCGGAGATAACAAACCTAAAAAGTAATTCATTAATCGCCGGATAATGGTAAATGGAGCAAGATCCATACTTCCAAGTACTTCTTTTGCCGTATATTCATGAAGGAAGATACTTCCGGTTTTCGTATCACTTTTAAACATTTCCAGACCAATGTAATCAAGACGATGGTTCTAGCTGAGAACAAAAGTTTCACCACATTCCCGAAAAACATGGATATAATCTTCATATCCGGCTTGAAGTTTATGGGTATGTTTGCCATGTTTATCCCAAAATGTAATCTCAAGACATGGATTATATCTACCGGCTTTTACCATATCCTCATGTGATTCTTTCGAAATTGTATGTCTGACAACTCTTCTCACAGTAGAACCTCTTTCTTTTTTGCATGCAAAGTCCATCCCTGAGCCCTGCAGATATTCTCAATCTCTGACGCTTTCTTAACCTGCCAGTATTGTTCAAGCACACAGTCTATCTCATGACAGCCATCGATCTTGATAGACTTCATCTCTGAAAATGCTATATATCCCCATTCTGCGTTCTGAAAATCGCTGTTCAAAATTGCAAATCCCCAAAACAAATCTTCCCCGTCAAATTCAGCGATGTACCAGTCGCAGCCTCCGATGAATAAATGAAGATGTATCTGTTTCTCTTTGAGTCGGATTTTCTCAGTTTCATATAACCGTGGTATTCTATTCAGTCTTTCCTCCGACGGTATGTTCCACATAACGATGTCTCCTTTCAAACAAAGTTCCAGCTAATAACAGTGTTTGTCTCATACACTTTCTCTGAAATAAAAAAAGGAGCAAATCCCGTAAAATTTCTCATATTGAGAAAACAGGAATGCTCCCTTTTTAAGATTGGATGAATCTTTAGTCAATTGGTTTGATATTACTCGGATACGTTACAACAGCAATTTTTTTGATTGTATTGCCATTGTTATCAAACTCATTTGCTATGACTCTTCCACGTAGCCAGACAGTCTGTACGCAAGCTTCTGACTGTGATACAAAATCTTTGATCTCTTCGTCGGGCTCAAAAACAAGGCACGGAATAACACAAGGTCTTTCCTGCTTCAATGAAAAATTGAATTTTAATGCCCTGCCGCTCGTATCGACATCAATGATTGTGCCAATACCGATGAATACATTCATTGGTAACTCCTTTCCTTTGAGGTGGATTGTTTAATAAAACTTGTGAAGGAAAAACAAGGGAAAGGAGGTTTATATATATTGTACAAGGATAGGAATAGGGAAAATGCTCAGGATATATCAAACGCAAAAACAGAAGTTACTTTCAATTTATTATTATCAATGTTTTTTCGATCCAACTCCGCTCTGATTTTATTTTCAACATGTCTGTTGGTAGCAACGCATATTATTTCATCAAAACCTGCTTCTAAAGCTCTTTGAATATTGGCAATAAAATTTGATTTTCCTGTTTCGATCTCAACTGCAGTTTTTTTAGCACCGTTTATAACAATGATATCCGGCCTGCCGTTAATGTTTTTTTCAACCAGTACTTCCATGTTTTTTTTCCTGTAGTATTCACTTATTTTGAGTTTCCAGAATTTATGAATAATGCCTTCGCTAATAAACTTCTCTTCATAACCCAAATCCCTCAATACAATCCGGCCTTTCTGAGTCAGATCAAAAAGAGTAATCCAGCCTTTTCCAGTGATGATATTTCTCGGTTGAATTAAACCCTGTGATATAAGCAGATTTTTGAAGGTATTTCCATATTTCGGATTAAGTTTTAAGCGTTTGTATCGCTCTGTAATACCTGTAAATGGATTAAGGAAAATATCAACAAGAAGTTTGGATTGAACAGTAATACCGGTTTTATGGTTTTTTCCGTTATTATTCATTCTGTATTTAGCATGGTGTAAAAAGCCCGGGTGATTATGATTTTTCCCGTCGATAGTACGATGAAAATAGCCCGGGGTATTTACCTTCAGCCAGTCATCGGTTATTGCACCTTTTGCTACCGGAATAAGGGGTATTTTCACAAGACAAGGCTCAATTCTGTTTTTAATCTTTGTTATGCATTCACCGACTTTGAGCTTATTCAGATATGATTCCTCATCATAGTTCAAAAACAGTGATTTTCTTGCTGTTCGTATATCATCAGCATGCTGCAGCCCAAGGTAAATTTGAGTATGGCAGTTTCCCAGAAGATAAATCGGCAAAACAGATGGATGCTGTGTTATACTCACAATACCCTGACCAAAAGCCCGTATCTCACGATACACATTTTCCAGGCTGTTGGATTCTTTATATATTCCTGTATCAGTAAAAAGATTATGCGCTTCCTCAAGAAACAATACATGCCTGAGTTTTTCTGTTTCACCCTGACTTAACCGGTAAAGATGAATCCACCTGAGTATAATTTCTGAAAAAAATATCCTTAATGGTTTCGGCATCTCAAGGTCAAGCTCAAAAATTACCGGCTTATCAAGAAGACTTTCAATATGAATCGGATTTCTGGTATTAAATACTTTTGAAATACTTCCCTGGGTAAAACTATGACAGATTCGCATGGCAGTCTGTTTCCACCGGAATTCTCTGTCACGTGCTGTAATTTTTTCCAGTTCTTTCAACCCGTCAAAAAAGTTTGGATAAAAATCTCCTGATAATCCTCTGAATAATTTGGGGAATATCCTGTTCAAATAATACGCGACACCCGGACCAGATAAATGTGATTTTTCAAGAACTTCTGCAATGGTACTTATCCATAATTCCCTGTCTGAACCTGGAGGCGGTCTGAAAGGATTACAAAAAAACGGCAACACATCTCTTCCGATTGTAAAAACCTGTACATCTTTTAATTCAGGATGTTTATCACTTAAACTCAATAAATTACGCCAGCTTCTTTTCCAGTCTACAACCATAAACGGAGTTTTCGACTTTAATAGCTGTAAGGCCAATAGAAAAGCAAGATTGGTTTTTCCTTCACCAGTGATAGCAAAAATGCCGATTTGTTTGGTAAAATCAGAGGGTTTGAGATAAAGGGAATGGAGCTTCTTGTGATTATATTCAACATCACCTACAAGAAATGATCCAGAAGAATCAGCAGCAGAAGGGGGAGTAAGCAATATTTCATTATGTGAGAGAGTATTTTTTTTGAGGAGTTTCTCTGCAATAATTTCAATGTCCAGGGCAAATATTTTTCTGTTTTTTTCATCTTCTGCTAAATATAAATACCATAATGTATCTGCTCTATCACCGATTATGGGTTTGAGTTTTTTACACAGTTCTTCAATTTCATTTGAGGATTTCATTGTTGATTAGTTCGGATACATCACCTTCAAGCATTTCTCGCTTTTTGACTACATCCCAGTATTCTTTAAAAGCAACGAGAAGATATTTTTTCAAAAACATCAAATCACGCCAGCATTCGAGATATTCATTTCGTTTTTCTTTTTCGAGTTCAAGGATTTCGTTTTCGAACTGCATTTTAATCTTGTTGACATCTGCAAATGAATCAGGGAAATATTGTACTTTTATGTTTTCAATATGCATAAGATGTGTGTGAAACCGGCATATCTCATCATTGATTTTTCTCAACAGATGAGAATCAATATTTTCACGGAGTTCAATTTCGTTCAGCAGGGATTTAACCGTTGTTTTAAGCGTTTTACTTTTATCAGAAAATACTTTTTCAAGTATGCCTTTTTCGCTATCTTTCTTTTCAGTAAATTCAATATTTTCGAGAGTATTTTTTATGTCAGTATGGTAAAATGGGCGGAATTCTAACTCTATATTTCCAAAATTTCTTGGTGGTTTATTTAAATAATCTGAATCTTTTGTTTTATTGTTCATTTTAAAGGAGTAACTGTTTAGGTTTATAAATGTTTGTATAAGGACATGAAGCGGGGTAAAACTGTTGTTTCAATCATATTTAATATAGCAAAAGGACGCGGGAATCGAACCCAACGCCGAAATAGTATTCATAGGCATCTACAGCTGCTTACTGAATGTTTACTGAATATTCCCTTCTTTTGTTTCCTTTAATTCAACAATATTCTTCCTTCTTTGTATTAGTTTGCTAGTGAGTACTGCATTCGACCTTTTCGCATATCTCTGGGTCATTTCGATTTTAGTATGTCCAAGCTGTTGGCGCACCAAATCCATATCACATCCCATATCTAATAACTGACATCCAAGACTATGACGCACACCATTGTATAATTTGATTTGAATTCCCGTTATATCACATGCTTCATGCCAAATTTTATTAAGATTTTTTGATCTATATGGTTTGTGATCATCACGAACAAAAACAAAAGGTGAAACATGCAATTGTATGTTGTCCAAAACTTCTTTAAAATAAGGAGTAATTTCATATCGTCTTATTTTTCCTGTTTTTGTGGTCTCACGAAGAATATCATTAGAGAATGCTCTACGGATAATTATCTGTCCGTCAACAATACAATCTTTTTGTAATGCTCTTGCTTCTCCCGGTCTGCAACCATATTCCATCATAAATTGAAATATAGAACGATGACGTTTTGGGATATGAGAAAGAATTGTGTTTTGCTTTTCAAGTGTAATGTACTCAATTTCAGGACGGACATAAGATAACTCAGGAAATGGGGGAACTTTTAAAATGTCTTCGTTTTTCCATGCATAACGAAGCATAGTTTTTAATGTTGAGACAACATTATATTTACCTTTATCACTCCGAAGTATCCATTTATGGAATTTAACAAGGTCATTATATCGAATATTGCGAATATCCTTTTCACTGAAAAATGGAATAATATAGTTTTTCACCGATGAACGGTAATCTCTTATTGTATTGGGCGAAACATTGATAATATCAAGCCAGTCTGAAGCATAAGTTTTTACAAGAAGAGGTCTTCCGACTTTCCAATGCTTGGGATTGAAATAGCCTTCATCAACTTCTGTTCTTATTCGATTAAGCTGTTTTTCTGCGCTTTTTCTTGACCAAAACGGCTCACCTGTATTGGGATGTCTGAAGAATTTATATTGTTTCCCTTCCCAATAAATGGAAATCAACCACCGTTGAGATATTTTGTCGTAATGTACAGAGCCTTTCATAATAATTGTCCCCTTTCAATTTGTATAACATTGATGTAATTTGAAAAATCCTAGCATAAAATAATTAACACAAAAATCTAATTTGATAGTGGCTGTACATCACTTTCTATTTTTATTATATGTACAATTGTATTATGATTAATCATAACAAGTGATATGTTTGAAAGTTATTACCAGAAATAGTTGTCAAACTGGAGCGAGCAAGAAGGTGCCAGCAGATACTCCGACGTTTGTCGATTCTGTACCGGAAGGATTTATTCTCCATCATCCGTATCCAAAATCCGTTCAATCCCTCGACAACGATCAAATATGAGATTCCTATTGATACTCATGTTGAGTTCGTGGTGTATGATGTACTGGGAAGAAAAGTAAGGGTGTTTGAGGATGGATTTCTATCTGCCGGTGCTCACGAGATTTTCTGGAGCAGGAAGGATGACAATGAAATGGATGTCGGTAGCGGAGTGTATATGTATCAGGTGAAAGCTGGAGAATTTGTGAAACAGGAGAAAATGGTGTTGGTGAGGTAAATTATAATCTTTTTTAAAATTACAGCGACTCTAACATGAGCATTATCGATACAACTACAAATACTGTTGTTGATTAGACCATTTCACTCGGCAATTATCCCAATGGTTTGGTGGTGACACCAAATGGAGATAAAATGTTTGTTGTCAATGATGTTAATGCGAATGTGATGGTGGCGAAGTATTGAAGCTAATTAATTTTTTCAAAGGACAAAAGCTATGTCAAGGATATTGAAAGTTCTTTTATTTGCCGTAATATCCATATGTTTTTTGAATTTGGATGAAGTTTATGCCGAATGGGAACTGACTGAAGAAATATTTTTGGGCTCCGGTCAAGGTTCTGGTTTTTGGAATGAGGGATTTGCGTATAATCCTGTTACAAAATTGATGTATATCGGTCATGATAATACCAAAAACATTTCGGTAATTGACTCAGAGACGTTTACTACTATAAACTATATAAATAGCGGTAAACAATCAATGAAAATGGTTGTTGATAAATTGGGAAATAAAATTTATACAATCGAAGAAAATAATTTCGGTGTGACTATTATTGATGGATATACAAATAATATTTTAATCAAAAATAATCTATTATTTGATTTAAAGGGGACTCTAATAAGTGATTTGGCAATTGATGAGGAACGAAGGAAAATTTACATAGGGGGTACATATATTGATACGGAGGACGATAATGCCATAGTGTATGATTTATGTATTTTTGCTGCTGATACCTTAGATGAGATCGACAGAATTGAAATAGCACGCCGGTATTTGGATTATCGTTCAATATTTGTCCGGGATGCCAAAATAACTTTTGATCAAAAAGCGAATCGTATTTATTTCGCACATACTGGCCCACGAAGAGACTTGAATGATAATCCTGATACGGAAGATGACTTTATTTCTGTAATTGATGGGGATGATTATCATGTGATCACTACGGTACCGGTTGGGAATCACCCAAACAACATTCTTGTGAACCCCAATACCCGTTTAGTATATGTTTTCAACAGGATTAGTGCGACAGTTTCCGTTATTGATCAGACAACAAACCAGGTTATCAAAACAATCGATGAAGATATTGTTTCTTTTGGTCGAAATGATGTAGCTATCGATATAATTCATAATAAAATCTATGTAGGTTCAAGTGGAAAAATAATTTCAGGGATAACCAATAGTGTGTCAGGGAGGCTATCAAATTCAGATACAATTACCGGGATAGCGGTTGATGAATTTAACAAAAAAGTGTTAACAACATATTATCATAATACAAAACTTGAAGTGTTTGATGCAGACAATGGTGCCTTAATCAATTCCATATCTACTTCCGATATTGCGGTTTATTCATTCGCGTCATTAGGAAGTCTGAATAAAATATTTTTTATCCCAGTTAGGCGTAAACAACTAAATGTTATGGATCTAAATAATAATAGTGCTCTTGATCCCATTTCGTCAGAACATGATCTTGAAAAGGTTATTCAAAATTCAAAAAATGGTTTAATATATGTAGCTGATTCGCATAATATTTCAGCATATAATCCAATAACGGGAGTTTTTCTAGAATGGGTAAAATTGCCCGGCCAGCAATATGATATTGCTATAGATGAAAATATTGATCGTATTTATGTCGCTTGGGAAGGAAATATAACCGTTCTAGATGCTAATACACTTGAAATTATTGATACATTTGATCCGGGCATATCTAATGTCTGGTCTATAAAAGTAGATCAGGAGAATCATATTATATACGTGCCTTCCCGTAATGAAAACACATTAGCTGTGATTGATGGTATAACACTTGAAACGAAAATGAAATTAAATATAGGTGACGGATATATCGTTGATGTAGCCCCCTATCCAAATGGAAACAAATTGTATGTATCTATGTCTACTTTGGGAGTGAAAATTCTGAATCTTCATACATTAAATATTATAAGCGAATTGTCCATTAGTGTTCGGTTCATTAATGTGGATAATGATACAGGTCTGATTTATGCTGCATCAGGTTCAACAATATTTTTTATAAATGCGGAAAAGGATACAATATTACAGTCAATCTTTACTGATTCACCCATTGATGATCATATAAAAGCAAATTCATCAATAAATACAATAACAGGCGAGGTATACTTTCTCTGTGATGAAAAAGCATCAATTCTTGTTTTTCGTGACTCTGAGAATTCGGGTTACATTACCCCGGCTGCTCCCGATAATCTTGCATCTCAAACAACCGAAGCTGTCATCACCATCTCCTGGACTCCTGTCGTACACCCCGACACCCGTGGTTATAATATCTATCGTTCCCTCTCAGGTCAGGACCAATGGATTCGCCTTAATTCAGAGCTAGTTACACATACCAGCTATCTCGATGAAACCGCCACCCCGAACACACCGTACGATTACAGAATCTCCACCATGGGCTTATACAATATTGAAGGGGAACCGTCCGAACCTGTTACCGCTACACTGATCCTTGATCCCGATTTTACTCTTTCTCCCGTTCTTGCTTCCCAAAGCGCTTCACTTAATTCCACAACAGACTATTACATCACCTCAAAATCCATTGAACAATTCGCGTCCTTGATAGATCTTAGTGTCGAGGGGCTGCCTGAAGGTGTTGATTATACCATAGATCCGAATCCGCTACGCCCCGGTGAGGTGTCGCTTCTTAGCTGTTTACTTTCACCTGATGTAACTTCCGGTACCTATGATTTCGAGGTTATCGGCACAGCTGGAGATATCGAGCATCGTGTAACTATGAAGCTTCGCGTTGTCGAGACTGATTTGACCGAGAGTGTTGTCACACTCGATATGAGTTCGCCGGATATTGAATTTGGGAGTGCGGTGTATGCGACTGGAAGGATCATTCCGGCGGTGTCTAATGAAGTGTCCGTAACGTTCACAAGCATCCATGGTACTGAGACTATGACTGCTACGAGCAGTTCTGACGGGACCTATTCGATTGATTTTGAGCCGCCGTCAGCCGGCGAGTGGATCGCTTCGGCATCTTGGCCCGGTAATGCGACCTATGCCGGTGCTGAGAGTGAGGCACAGTCTTTCGAAGCCTTGTCCGGCCGTACGAAGATCACCTGCACGACTGACGCTCCTGCCGATGCTGAGGTTGGCTGGCAGATGACGATCAAGGGGAAGGTCTTTCCGAATCCAGAGATTGGTTCTGTTACTTTGTATGTTACGAAGCCTGACGGTACTGATGAAGAGATTGACGGATTGATGATAAACGAACTTGGTTATTACGGCTACAATATCACAGCTGATCAGCCCGGATTCTGGGAAGTGACCGCTTCTTGGGCGGGTAACGACCGCTATCTGGGCTCGGTGTCCGAGACCTTGGTTGTCCCTTACGGGCTCGATATCGGCAGAGCGATAATTGCTGTGTGCCCGAGTGATTCAAGGCCGTTCTATTCCACCGCTAATCGCTTGGGCCGTCTGGCGTACAAGACGTTTGCGAGCCGTCGTTTTGATGCGCCGCGTATTCAGTACTTTGATGTAAATGAGAATCAGGACTTGAATGAGGATGGCTTCGTTCGTGATGTTGAAGGGCCTCCGACGCTGACGAACATA
>JABHYP010000319.1 GCA_018656855.1 Candidatus Latescibacterota bacterium
CAGGAAGGTGTGGAGTTTGAGGAAATCACAGTACCCGATATAATAGGTTTCGACTGGGGAGTTTATAAAGCCGAAGAATATTTCCCTCTCGGCACCGTCACATCATGGGCATACGAACGAACAACCGATGGGGGAGAACCATACGCGCATATTGTCAGTGTATCCGGCACAGAAACGGTAAAAGGTTTGACTTATACTGTTATGTCGCTTGGCTACACCGAGTATTTCAGCGCGTTTCGCATCGAAAACAATATCGTCTATACACACGCCGAAAATGAAGACAAAGAGTATCTGAAATTCGGAGTTGTAAAGGGCAGTGACTGGGTAATTGACAGTATTCGTGGAAATAACCTTACCGGAACATTTATTGATATTGAAACAGTCTCTGTCCCCGTTGGAACATTCGAGGACTGCCTGCATTTTGAGTTGAATCTTCCGCTCGGTGACATATCGTATGAAAAGACAGACTTGTGGTTCGCACGGGATGTCGGCCTTGTCAGGGCTGAGAAAGTCGTTGTGAGCATGGGTGAGGTGATGGAAACTGTGACAGATGAGCTGAAATCTTATGAGAATAAGTAAAATCACTTTTTATTGAGAAAAATCCTATGAACAAACATTACTCTATACCGGTATTCGTTGTTCTTCTCGCAGTTACAATATTTCTCTCCTGCGATAAGGACAAAGAGAAGAGCATAATCGGTCCAGTTGAAGATACCTTTACGATATCAGGGAGAGTTCTCCAGGAAAACGGTTATGCTTTTTTTGGAAATAGAGTCGTTACCATTATCGGGACAGGTGTCGAGGAATCGACGATGACTGATTCAATGGGTGTTTACTCATTTGAAGGGCTCTCGGCAGGGGAGTATACAATAACACCAACAAACTTATCTGGAGGACTTATTTTTTTTCCTTCGAGCATGGAGGTGAGTATAACCGGTTCCAACGTGGATATTGATAATTTTTATGGTTGGATAGTCGGTGAAAGCATAATTGTCGGAAAAATTCTGGATATTGATGCAAACCCTGTCTGTCAGGTACATGTGACGATAATTCCTCAACAGTTTGATCCAAAAAGCGTTGGAAGTGGTTCTACAAACAGTTACGGTTTTTATTGGGCAAGTGGCAGCATATTCAGAAATGAATCATATCTGGTAGTACCGGATAAAAGTGGCTACAATTACACGTTCAGCCCAGACACATCGTACGTGACTCCGACCGAACAGTTCACCGAGGTTAACTTCATAGCCACGTATTCTGGTGAACCGCTGCATTCAATCTCCGGAAGAATCGTCGATACTGATGGTAACGGTGTATTTTTGCCTATTATCTACTTAAATGCGGAGAATGCTGTAGAATCGCGACGTCATATATCAACTGATAAAAATGGATTTTATTCAAGTCACGGATTAAAAGATGGCAATTACATATTATTTTCATATGACGAAATTGGCATTGCCCGGGAATATATAATCGTGGATGGCGAGGATGTTATTATGCCTGATTTGGTCTTGTCGTATCGAGGCCCTACAAACTATGTATTTTCAGGAAGTGTTCTTGATAACAGCGGTAATGGGATACACGGTGTGAAGGTATTAATTCCAATAGTTGGAGTTGGTTATCTTGAAACTAATGAAGAGGGATACTACTCAATGAGCGAGACAAATTATCATATTTCTGTAAATGAGTATAAAGTGTCAAAGAGCATATTCTTTTTTCCATCAAAAAGTGGTTTTTCTTTTACACCTGATACAACATGGGTAACAATAGAATGGCAAAAAGGCTTGGAATTTGCAGAACTCACAGTACCCGACATTATCGGTTTCGACTGGGGAGCTTTTAAAGCAGGAGACTATTTCCCTCTCGGTACCGGCACATCATGGACTTACGAAAGAACAACAGATGGAGGAGAACCATACGAGCACTCTGTCAGTGTATCCGGCATAGAAACAGTAAACGGTTTAACCTATACACTGATGTCGTCTGGTTATTCCGATTATTTCAGCGCGTTTCGTATCGAAAACAATACTGTCTATACACATACCGAAAATGAGGACAAAGAGTATCTGAAATTCGGTGTTGAAAGGGGAAGTAAGTGGGCAATAACCAGTATCCGGGGGAAAGTTCTTTCAGCAACCTTTGTGGATATAGAAACAGTCTCTGTCCCCGCAGGTACATTCGAGGTCTGTCTGCATTTTGAGTTGAATCTTCCGCTCGGTGACATTTCTTATGAAAAGACAGACTTGTGGTATGCGCGGGATATCGGACTTGTCAGGGCTGAGAAATTCGTTGTGAGCATGGGTGAGGTGATGGAGACTGTGACAGATGAACTGAAAGATTACAATGTAGAGTGATCATACTATACATAACAACATAAATTGCTGCTTATAGAAACAATCCTTTTTTCAACCATAAACAACAAACTATAAACCAGTTTTTTAGAACTCTTTGCGAAGCCGTGCGGGAGGAATCTGGAGTTCATCGCGGTATTTTGCTATGGCGCGCCGCGAGATGTCTATAGCCTCATTATTGAGAATGTCGGTGATTTTCTGGTCGGAGAGAGGTTTTTGATGATTTTCGTTCTCAATAAGCTGTTTCACTCTGTCCTTGACACTTTTTGCAGAAATGTCTTCCGAACCGTCGGAAGATGAAATTCGCTGTGTGAAGAAATATTTCAATTCGAATACACCTTGCGGCGTCTGAATATATTTTCCGGTTGTGACACGCTGGACTGTGGAAATTGCAACACCGATTTCTTCAGCGATAACCTGGAGTGTAATAGGTTTGAGTTGTGAGACGCCGTGATCCAGGAATTCCTTCTGCCGTTCCACGATGGCATTGGAGACACGCAGTATGGTAGAGCGCCGCTGTTCAATCGAATTGATGAACCAACGGGCGCCGTTCAGCTTGTCGACAAGATATTTACGCGTTTCAGGTGAAGAGCCGGAGTTCTTATTAAGCAGCTTGCGATAGCTGGCGCTGAGCGTGAGATGCGGAATATTCCTGTCATTGAGCATCACAATGAATTCCCCGTCGATTTTTTCTACTGTAATATCAGGAAATATGGAAGTATTAGAAGTATCTTTAAAGGGCGAGCCCGGGCGAGGAGTAAGAC
>JABHYP010000320.1 GCA_018656855.1 Candidatus Latescibacterota bacterium
CACAACATGTGCCGATGCGGGAACAGTGGGGCCGGCAAGTTTTGAAAGGTTTTTAAAAGGTGTTATTGAACCATCACGGTCAAGGATATTTGCTTTTATCAATATCGCCGCACCTGGCATGACGGAGGCCGAACAGGACCCGAGGACTTACGATGTACAGCTTTCAGTTGATGTTGCAAAACGCTACCCTGAACACATTGTCGGCCACAAAATAGCCCACTATTGGACAGGAACACAACCGTACGACTCACTTCACACTCCCTGGGCGAATGTGGACGCTTTAATGGAAGCCGGGCGCAAGACGGGCCTCCCGGTTATGATTGACTGGTTCCCAAGACCAGCCAGCCAAGGATACCCGGCACGTACCTACCGCGAACTTATCCTCGAAAAAACCCGTCCGGGGGACATCCATACACATAATTACGCAAGACATATCCCTGTATTGGATATGAATGAAAAGGGTAAGGTTAATCCGGATATTTTCAAGGCACAGGAGCGCGGCTTTAAATTCGATACGGGCCACGGTTCGGGTAGTTTCGTTTGGAGAAACGCTGTTCCCGCTGTCGAACAGGGATTTATCTCCGACTCCATCAGTTCCGACCTGCATAATGGCAGTGTTAAAGGCGCAATGCTCGATATGCCGAATATCATGTCGAAATACCTCTGCATGGGAGTACCGCTTGAAGATGTTGTTCGACGCTCGACTGTAAATCCTGCCCGCCAGATCAACCATTCCGAGTTGGGAACGCTTAGTACAGGGTCATCAGCGGATATTGCGGTGCTTGAACTGGAAAAAGGCAAATTCAATTTTCTCGACACAAGCGGAGGCAGGCTTATAGGTGATAGAAAACTCAGGAACCTGTTGACGGTATTTAAAGGAAGAATTGAATTCGATCCCACCGGTTTAAGTTATCCGGTATGGGAGGATGTCCCCAAAGACAATGATTACTGGGTAAACCAGTCAGGGCAGTTTTTCTAAATTCTGTCCCGGAAAGGCGTTTTTCAGACGGAATTGAAGTCAATCTATGTAAAAGAATATCACGTCTATTTGACGCATATTTTTCTTGTGATTTATTAACAAAAAAAGGGGGAGCTATAATACTCCCCCTTTTTTAATTACTTATCTACTGCCCATTAATATAATCCACCGCTTTATGAGCATGTCCCGCTACATGAACCACCATCTTGACATCATCCTTTAACACCCTCAACCATGACTGTAT
The DNA here is from genome assembly GCA_018656855.1 of Candidatus Latescibacterota bacterium. GTDB lineage: Bacteria > Latescibacterota > Latescibacteria > Latescibacterales > Latescibacteraceae > JABHYP01. The sequence continues at coordinate 1,224 of JABHYP010000320.1, forward strand.
TTATATATAAGAGCTCAGAGAAAACAAAGTAGTGAAGACAATATTGAAATTATTTTGTCACGGTTTACGTCTCATACAGTAGAAAGAGAGTTAAACATTAACAAAACATAAGGAGTAAATAAAATGAAAAAGGATATCGCAATTTTAGTGTCGGGCCTAAGCTTCTTCGTTGTTTCTTACATCTATGTTATCAACTGCGCTGGTGCATTGCTCGCTTAATCCCTCACCCCACTCCGAGGCAAAAAAAAGGCGCCTACATCGGGCGTCTTTTTTTATCTTGTTAAATTATTACACTAAATATAAATTTCATTTCAACTTTCTTCATTAATCAGATAAATTATTGAAATTTGTCAAGAAGAACAAATATTCAAAATCTGATTAAATATCTACTAATGAAATAAATAGTACATAATATAAATATTGAAGGAGAAGTTTATGGGAACATCAAGCCGCAGAGATTTCTTAATTAGTGGCACAACTGCTGGTATCGGTATCACTGTTAATAGCATGTTTTCCCGAAGAATTCATTCTGAAGAAAATTCAGATTTTAACAGAGTATTCTATCGTGATCTGGGATCTACAGGGTACAAAGTAAGCGAAATTGGCTTCGGGGCATTGAATACGAGGGATCCTGAATTGCTCCATGCAGCTATAGATAAAGGCATCAACTATATAGATACAGCACATGGATATATGAAAGGAGTTAACGAGCAGATAGTTGGCCGGGTAATGAAAACCAAACGGGACAAAGTATTTCTAACAACTAAACTTCATACGACAGATAATCATCAAGAAAATGTCGATATGCTTGATAAATCCTTAAAAAGACTTCAAACCGATCATGTTGATTTATTGCTTTATCATAACATAAGTGACCGGGAAATGATCCTGCGGAATGACCAAATTAAATTTTTTGATGAGGCTCGAAAAAAGGGAAAAACCCGTTTTGTTGGCGTTTCCACTCATAATCCGACTGAAATCCTCGATACTTCAGTGGAAAGCAACTTCTGGGAAGCTGTGTTAATTGGGTACAATTATCTCTCACCCCCAAATGTAGATGTATCTATCAAAAAAGCACGTGAAGCCGGTCTTGCCATTATAGGAATGAAAAACCTGCGAACAGTTAGTCAGTGGGATCCAATTTCGGATATCCATTTAGATAAATCAGGAAAAGCAACCATTCAGCAAGCACTGCTTAAATGGGTGCTCCAGAATCCCTATATAGATACGACAATACCGGGGATGGCATCCTTTGAACATCTCGCAGATGACATTGCGGTGATGGGAATGGAGTTGTCATTTGATGAGCGGCGTGCCTTACTGCAATACGATGAAGATACAAAAGGTCAATACTGCTGCGGCGTTGTCGGATGTAATGGTTGCAAGAACAAATGCCCCAATGGAGTAGAAGTCAATGAACTAAACCGTTGTATAAACTATGCATATGGCTATGGAGATATTGAACTGTCTCACGAGAATTATAACGAACTGTCTCCTTCAAATCGAATTGATATTTGTGACAACTGCGATGAATGTTTGGTAAGGTGTATAAAAGGCCTTAATCTTACAGAGAATATTCAAAGAGCCAGAGAACTTTTTGGATGATACATTATTTAATGGCAAAAAGTTTAACGTTCATTTGCTTTTTACAATTCTTTAATAGCACTTCATCGTGTATTCCCAAATGATAAGCAAATCTGCACCCTGAAAGCGAATAATTTTACTGTGACGAGGAAAATGGTGGTGAAGTAATAAGCAAATTACTGTTTTATCAACTAAGATATAATAAACATTAGGAGATAGTTTAATAGATTTATGCATAAAAGATTGGGTATGATACAATGTGTCGGGATCGTAGTGCTGTGGATTAGCGCATGTGTTACGATTAATAGCTGTACAGGTTCAGTCCAAACCAGGATTGCTGCTCAAGATGATACTTTTCTTTCTCCGATTGCACTTGTTTCTGACGTAGAAGGCAAAACGTTGTATATCGCTGAATTCACGTCAAAGAAAGTATCAGTGTTTGACATTAAAAGCGGCATGGTTAAGAAACATATTTCTCTGCCAGGCAAGCCCAGTGGTATGGCGCTTTCACCAAATGACTCGCTTCTTTACGTTACAGATGCTTCTTATTCAGGTTCTGTTCATATAATAGATTTGCATACCGAAAAGATTATTGGTGATATAGCGGTAGGCCATACACCTTATTCTCCTGTTATCAGCCCTGACGGCAAAATGCTCTATGTTTGTAACCGATTCGATAATAACGTTTCTGTTATTGATATTACTGAAAAAAAAGAAATTGACAGAATTCCGATGTTACGAGAACCAATTGCGGCTGATATTACACCGGATGGAAAATATATTTTTGTAGCAAATCATCTTCCAAGCGGCAGGATATTATATGATTATGTAAGTGACGGGGGTATCATGATGATCGGGAGTTTTATATCCGGAGGATATTACAATGGCAAAAAAGTGTCTTATGCTGCGGCTGGTGTTGTATTGGTTGTCGATACCTCGAACAATAGATTGATAGAACTAATTCCTCTACTCAATGGTGCAACCGGTCTGCGTGGAATATGTATTTCACCTGACGGTCGTTACGCTTATGTTACACATATACTCGCAAACTATAAACTTCCTACAACGCAGGTAGAACGCGGCTCGATCAATGCAAATGCATTGAGTATTATTGATGTGACCAGGTTGAAACTACTGAGTACGGTTCTTCTGGATGATGTCGATCTTGGAGCGGCTAATCCCTGGGATGTGGCATGTTCATCGGACGGAAAATATATTTGCATTACACATACCGGAACACATGAGATAAGCGTTATCGACCGTATGGGACTCCATAATAAACTTGAAGAAGTAGCAAATGGCGAAACCGTACACGAAGTTTCTTCAAATACTGCAAATATACCGAATGACTTGTCTTTCCTGAATGGACTGCGCAGGCGTTTTCAGTTAGAAGGAAATGGACCGCGAGGTATGTCGATTGTGGGGGCAAAAGTTTATATTGCAGAATATTTTTCGGATTCGGTAGGTGTGATTGATCTTGAATCAGGGAATAATAATAATCAACGATCAATAGCCCTATGTCAGAAAAAACAGCTCTCGGCAAGAAGAAGAGGTGAAATGCTCTTCAATGACGCCCGGTTATGTTTTCAACAGTGGCAGAGCTGTGCAAGCTGCCACCCGGAAGGGCGGATGGATGCTCTTAACTGGGATCTCTTGAATGACGGAATCGGTAATCCCAAGAAAACAAAAAGCCTTTTACTATCGCATGAAACGCCGCCGGTTATGATCACTGGTATCAGGCCCGATGCGGAAAAAGCAGTACGTTCAGGAATAAAGTATATTCTTTTCACAGAACAACCGGAAGAAAAGGCTGCTGCTATCGACATTTATCTCAGGTCTTTAAAACCGATTCGAAGTCCTTATTTAAATAAAGGGAAACTTAGCAAAGCGGCAAAACGAGGTGAGAAGATTTTCAAAAAGGCTGGTTGTGCAAAATGCCATCCTCCACTCCTGTACACAGACCTGAAGAAATATGATGTAGGCACCGGTTCTGGCATAGAGAAAAATTGCAAATTCGATACACCGTCACTAATAGAGGTGTGGAGAACTGCGCCTTATCTTTACGATGGTCGTGCGGAAACGATGTATGAAGTACTGATAGATAAAGGTGATAAACATGGATCAACTTCGAAATTAAACTACCAAGATTTAAACGATCTGATCGAATTTGTTTTTTCTTTGTAATCAAATCCACTACACCAAAGCAGTATAGACACATTTATACTGTTAAATATGAAGGGTTGTTCCTGTTGTATTGATCTTTTTATCATTTTAATGAAATCGCAGGATTACGAACTGGTATGCCCTGTCAGATATCATAGCAGAAAAATCCGGTAGGTATTTCAATAAGGTGACCATTACCGACTGAAATGCCTGAATCCTATATGAGTACAGTGCTGAGGATGTGTCGGTGGAGGAAATATGGAATTGGAAAAGTAGTCGTGCTGTAGACCAGTTGAACTCTTTTTCGCAAAGGCATCCAATCAGGCGTCTTTTTTTCTCATGCTGTCATAGCCCCGTTGTTCAACTTCGCCTTGATTATTATTAGATTAATTTGAATTAGAATGCTATGAAATTCAGCGAATAGTATATATATTATAACTAATCATAACCTCAAATAATAACACAAGGAATGTGCATAATTCGTAGACTACACAAGAAATTTTACTATTTACTTCCAGTCATTGCCTTAATGGCCTTTGTGGTGTGTATGTCTGGATATATGAGACAAAAAGAATCAGCGCCTCAAAAAGAACTTAAAGCTAAAGTACGTCGTATAGTTTATGAAGTATGGAACAAAGGGAATACAGATGTAATTGATGAGCTTTATTCCACCGAAGTTGTATTACAAAGTACTTCAAGCAAGTATATCAATGGATTAGAAGCAAATATAAGACGACTTGAAAACAGGCGTATTTTATATCCGGATATTGAATTCACAATAAACGAGATGATTGTTAAAGGAAATACAGTTATGTTACTTTGGGCATGTAAAGGTACTCAAACGGGACAATTACCAACTTCTTCTGTTAAACCTACCTACAAACATTTCCGATTAACAGGATGCTGCTTCTTTCATTTTGAGGAAGAAAAGGTGGTTGAAGAGTGGGAAATTTATGATAGATTAACCCTAATGCAACAGCTCGGATATAAACTTGTCCCACCGAAGCAAAATGATAATAATTAACTAAACGAATCAAATACATGAATGACATGGGGTGGGACTTAACTTCTGCACCCTGAAAACAATATGGAATAAGTGAGACGAGGAAGATGGTGTGGGTAGAGTGAAATGAAGGAAAACTATCTCAACAATTAGCTAATACAAGAAGTGGCCCAAACATCGGAGGCAGATTAAAGGTTCATTACTTAAATTGGTAGTCCTCACGGCGAACGTTAATCCACATACACACAAGGAGTATTGACTTGTCAGAAAATAATTTTATGGAGTCGAACTCACTCTTCACCCGGCGTGAAATGCTGGGAACGTCCGGTAAGGCGGTTTTAGCCGGCATGGCATCCGGTGGTGTTTCGTATGCGGCGGGAAAACGGCCGCGTATAGCCTGTATCGTCACCTATTGGGCGGCTCCAAATTCGCATGCAGATTGGATTATTACGAAGCTGTTAGATGGTTATTGGTGGCAGGGCGCCCATATTCCTTCGCGGGTGGATGTGGTGTCCATGTATTTCCATCAGCTAAGAGACAGTGAATTAGGCCAGAAAGTGTGCGAATCGAAAGGCATCCCCATCTTTAACAGAGTAAGAGAAGCTCTCACGCTTGGGGGGAAAGAACTTGCCGTGGACGGTGTCGTCCTGGTAGGTGAGCACGGGAATTATCATACAAATTTAAAAGGACAGA
>JABHYP010000321.1 GCA_018656855.1 Candidatus Latescibacterota bacterium
CGAAATCAGTTCCGATATATTCAAAATAGGAAAACAGGTAATATTTCCCGTGTTCAATTTCTTTCAGATATATTGAATAATTCCTGATGTTGCAGTCATTTATCATATTGACTATGCCGGGCCAGGGTTTGGCATGAAGGCGCTTGTATTTTTCTATCATTTCTGGTTTAACGCCGATTACGCTGCCATAGCGCTGTATTCTCTGGTTCGGCTGGCTGTATGCCATTCCCATCACGTATGAGATCACAATGAGCCCTGCTACAAGAATAATTGTGGCTGAACGTACCACCATAATTTACCTCCGTGTTAGAAAATTCAAGATTTCAAATTCAAGATTCAGTATTTGTAGAAAAATAATAGCAATATTGTATAAGAAAAGCAAAAGAAATGCAAGACTGTAGAAATATATCACTGCCAGATTAAGAATGTGAAAAGAATAAGCTCTGATATATATGAAAAAACGTAAAGAACCACAGACTACTGACAACGGGCTAATCCGGAATACGGCGAAATATTTTTTTGTTAATATTCCGGATTAAATAAGTATATTAATAACTGATGAAGACAGATAACTGAATAACCTTATAGGAGGATGTTTGCTCTTTTATAATTCACCATTCTTTAAAAAATACCTTCTTCCCGGTTTTGTTTACCAGTCGGTGGTTATAGCAGGAGGATACGGAACTGGCCGTGAGCTAATAGAGTATTTCCTCAGATACGGCCCTCTTGGAGGTTTGCTGGGAATATTACTGGCCACTGCGATGTGGTCGATTATCCTTGCTGCTACATTTGAATTTGCACGAGTGTTTAAAGCCTACGATTATCGAACCTTTTTCAGGAAATTGCTCGGAAAGTTCTGGGTTGTATTTGAAATATTCTATGCTTATGCCTTGCTTCTCGTACTGGCAGTGATCGGTTCGGCAGCCGGAATTTTACTGAGGGATAGTTTTGGCATTCCCTATCTTGCGGGTGTTATGATAATGCTTTGCGCAATTGGATTTCATACATTCATGGGGAGCGCCCATATTGAAAAATTCCTGGCAAGCTGGTCGATGGTACTCTATTCCATTTATGTGATTATCCTGGTAGTATCACTTGTTAAATTCGGACCGGTAATCTATAATAACTTTGCCAGGCTCGAAATCCTTCCGGGATGGCGCATTGCCGGATTCAAATACGCGCTTTACAATTTTAACGTTATGCCTGCCGCCCTGTTCTGTTTAAGACATATTGAGACAAGGAAGGAAGCGGTGTGTGCCGGCTTGTTTGGCGGTGTGATCGCTGTTGTGCCGGGACTACTGTTCTTAATCGCAGTGATAAGCCAGTATCCCTCTGTTTTGCCTGAAGAGATACCGATGGTATATCTGCTCAATCAAATCGGTTCAACGGTATTATTAATTGTGTTCCAGATTGTGCTCCTGGGAACACTGATTGAAACCGGCACCAGCCTGATCCATGCTGTAAACGAACGTATCCAATCGGCGTTTAATGAAGCAGGCAAAGAATTCCCCCGCCGTATGAGACCGGTAGTCGCGGCAGTTCTCATCCTTACAGGTTTCGGGATTTCAAGTTTTGGACTTGTCAATCTTATTGCGAAAGGTTACGGTAGCTCAAGCTGGGGATTTTTATTTATTTTCGTTATCCCGCTCTTCACTGTCGGGATATATAAGATAATAAAAACTAATCTGTTATAAAGTAAAATCACGTATTGCTTAGCACAAAGTTTCATAAATAATGTATCGTAGTTACTATATGTCATTGCGAGTGAGCGGAGTGAGCGAAGCAATCTAAGAGAGGGGATTGCTTCGTCAATGCCTCGCATAGAAAGGCAAAATTTTAAATTTATTTTATAATAAATAGTATCAGTGGTTATCAAATACATTTGGAGTACGAGAAATGAAAACGATAGGTATTCTGGGGGGACTCGGCCCCGAATCGACATGCGAATATTACCGGTATATCACCAGAAAATACTACGAAACCTTCGGGGATTATTCCTATCCTGAAATTATCATTTACAGTGTCAGATTCAGTAAGTTCATAGACTGTGGATACGAGGCAGCCGATGAAGTGAAGAAAGCCATTGAAAACCTACACAGAGCAGGCGCTGATTTCGTTGTGGCCGCATGTAACACAATTCATATCGTATATAAAGAAGTCTCCGGGGATATCCCCATCCCCTGGGTCAGCATAATGGATACAGTGGCTGAGCAGATCAAAAAAGAACAGATCGTAAAGGTGGGGCTCCTGGGAACAATTTTCACCATGAAAGAGGACTTCTATCCCAGAGCGCTTGACATGTACGGTATCGAAACTATTACTCCCGCTGGTGAAGCGCAAAAGAGAATAAACGATATTATCTACGAGGAACTTGTTACGGGAATTGTAAAGGATGACTCGAAGCGTTTTGTGCTTGAATGTATCGAAGATTTGAGGGAAAATGGCGCCGGAGGAATAGTTCTCGGATGCACCGAACTTCCCTTCCTTATTCAGCAGAAGGATACATCACTTCCTGTATTTGACAGCACTGCAATCCATGCACAAAAAGCGCTTGATCTTGCGCTGGAGAATGCTGTTTGATGAATCGGCAAATATAATGATAATAAACTTCATCTGTGCTTTTCAACGTTTATAAAAATATTATCTTTCCTAAATGATAATTACCGGATACTACCATGAATATTCTTTTCGCCGCATCCGAAATGGTGCCATTCTGCAAGACAGGAGGGCTTGCCGATGTCATTGGCGCCCTGCCGCCGGTTCTGGTTCGTATGGGACATGAAGTGAGTGTGATGCTTCCCGGTTATTCGATAATCGACAGAAAGCGGTTCGGTTTTAATAAAATGCGACTGAAGCTTCAGATACCGGTTGGATCCGACATGAAACCTTTGCACATATCCTCTGTTTACTGGAAAGGGGTCACTGTTTATCTTTTAGAGAACGGTGAATATTTTGACCGTGGCCACCTTTATGGTAATACGGATGGAGACTACGAGGACAACGGCTCCCGGTTCATATTCTTTTCGCGGGCGGTTCTTGAGATGGCAAAACGCCTGGAAAATATGCCTGATGTGGTGCATACCCATGACTGGCAGGCAGGCCTCGTGACGGCATATCTTGCAACACTCTATAAAAATGACCGCTGGTTCGCTGGATCAGCAGCGCTTTTCACCATACATAACCTCGGTTACCAAGGGGTGTTTCCTGAGGAGAATTTTACGCTTACAGGTCTGCCGCGTGAGGAATTTTCCTGGACGAAGCTGGAGTACTGGGGGGATGTCTCGTTCATCAAAGGCGGAATTGTATACGGCGATGCTGTTTCCACAGTGAGTAAAAAATATTCCGGGGAAATCCTCGGCGATGATCTCGGTTTCGGATTGCAGGGTGTTTTCGGAGAACGTCGGGACGACCTGTATGGTATTGTGAACGGTATAGACCATAATGAATGGAATCCTTCTTCCGATACGAGTATTCCCGCACAATACAGTATAAACGATATGCCGGGGAAAAAGCGTTGCCGCGACGCTTTGCTCGAAACATGCGGCCTTAAGGCTGATAAATTCACACCGGTTTTTGGTATGGTGACCAGGCTCGACGACCAGAAGGGAATTGATATACTCGAATCCTCGGTGAGCAGGCTTGCGGCGATGAACCTGCGCCTTGTAATACTCGGCACAGGAACTCAAGAACACCATAAAACCATGAAACGGCTTATGTTACGCTATCCTAAATGTATAAACGTCATGCTCAGGTTTGACAGCGATA
>JABHYP010000322.1 GCA_018656855.1 Candidatus Latescibacterota bacterium
CGGCTGGATACGAACCAGGGAATCAGCGGGTACGGCGAGGTTCGCGACGGCGCAAGTCCGACATACGCGCTTATGCTAAAAAGCCGTATCATGGGCATGAATCCATGCAATGTGGACAAAATATTCCGCCAGATCAAACAGTCCGGGCACCATGCCCGGCAGGCCGGTGGCGTTGTCTCCATTGAAATGGCCTGCTGGGATCTGGCTGGCAAGGCATGGGGTGTGCCCTGCTGGCAGATGCTTGGGGGGAAGTTCCGCGACAGGATACGTGTGTACTCCGACACTCCCAGGCTGAATGATCCGGAAGCCATGGGGAAAAAGCTCAAAGAGCGGATGGAACGCGGTTTCACCTTCCTCAAGATGGACATCAGCATCGACATATTAAAAGACATAGAAGGAACCCTGACCTATCCGAAAGGCCAGGGGGTAAACCCGTCTAACCAGTACGGCAGAAATCCTTTCGCGTATCTTCCACATCCGTTTACCGGTATCAGGATCACCGATAAGGGACTGAAAATACTCGGGGATTATACCGCCACAATCCGTGATATTGTCGGATGGGAGATTCCCATCGCCACTGACCATTACGGTCATTTCGGTATCGAGGACGGTATCAAGCTTGCACGAGCGCTTGACCGGTTTAACCTTGCCTGGCTGGAAGACATGGTGCCCTGGCAGTATACCGACCAGTATGTGAGGCTCCGCAACTCCTGCACTACGCCTATCCTGACCGGAGAGGACATATATCTGAAAGAAGGTTTCATGGATCTCTTTGAGAAGAAGGCGATAGCGATATGCCATCCCGACCTGGCAACAGCCGGCGGTCTTCTCGAAACGAAAAAGATAGGCGACCTCGCCATGGAACACGGGATCGCGATGGCGTTGCACATGGCCGGAAGCCCTGTAACTTTGTATGCCAGCGTACACTGCGCTGCCGCTACTGAGAATTTCATGGTCATGGAACATCACAACGTTGATGACAATTGGTATGACGACCTTGTGACAGGGGTTTCCAAACCGATTTTTCAGGACGGTTTCATTCAGGTTCCGGACAGTCCGGGTTTGGGGATCGAATTAAACGAGGACGCAATCAAAAAATCGTTGAAGGATCCCAAAAAAGAGTATTTCCCGCCTACACCCGAATGGGATGATGAGCGGTCATGGGATCGTTTGTGGAGTTAGCCAGAATTATTCATAAAAATTTTCTCTCGGGGAGACGCAAAAGCGCAATTTTTTTTCTTCTAATAAACAAGGTTAATAATTTTCAAATAAGCGCACAATTTCCTAAATTCTTAATAAATCGATAGTAGAGCCTGTATTATCTCCCTGACATAAGCACATTCGCATTCCTCAGAACAAGGTCGTAATTCGGATGAATTAAGACAGTACTCAGGACAGTTTTCTGTTCCGGTTTTTCTCTCTTTATATATTGGCCCATCATAGAGGTCTTTGAAATTGACAACCTGAATCTCAATATTTGAACCGCAAGTGTCATGCTTAAATACGAAGTTGCCATGCTCTAAATACTTAATATCCGGATTATAAGCCACAATTTCTGTTGCGGTGTCAGAAAGAAAATCAATTCTTTTGTTCCAAAAAGTCTCACATTTTGCACAATGAGTAAATTCTTTATCACTTAGCATAATAATCCCCTCCTTGAATAATAACATAAACTCATTTATACACTCGATAATAAAAGACTCTACACATCCATAATATTGGAAATCCAATGAAAATATAAAAAGATGAGTAGTTTAAGCCAACTATTAGTTAAAACAATTAATGCAAATTACAAAGTTATATTCTTTTTTCCTAAAAACATTCCAAACTTTTTGTCAGTTACAATAATATGGTTTCTGTACCAGTTGCCAAGATATAATAGTATTCCCCGAGCCGGCAAGGGTGTTCTTTCTTTATATTTATTTATGAAATTCTTGATTTCTGAAACAAATGTTCAATGCTCTTGTTTGTGCTGTATTAATTACGGGTAATTATACTTTTTCATCCACTTTTCTTCAGCAGAAAATTTCTGTTGCATTGTTTATGGTATATATTGTTTATAGATATAGAGGCTTGGATTGCAAGTTTCATTTTTCGCGGATTATGAAAAATGCTGATGACTTATGTATAGTGTATAATCCGGTAAAGTCCACACGTTTTCCAGCTTCACGAAAAGATGTCAATCTGAATAAGTACGCAGTTTCATAAATACTGTAAAGTAATTACTACATGTCATTGCGAGTGAACGGAGTGAACGAAGCAATCTAATAGAGGGGATTGCTTCGGCTAAGCCTCGCAATGACTGTGCCTGATTTAAGCTGAATATGTCACATTATTTATGAAATGAGTCACTAAGGATTGTTACAATTTATATTTAGTGGAATTTTAAAAACTTTTTCTTTATTATTAATTATTCCCGCATAAATGTTTAATTGCATTTTTAAGCGTAAACATCTGAAATTTTTATATTTGATCTTTTAGTCTTTGTTAATTTTAAACTATCAAAAGGAGAGTCTCTATGAAACGACGTGATGCAGTTCGTCTGATTCCACTCTCAATTGCAAGTATTGCCGGTATGTCGCAGAAGGTATTCGCAGGTGAGAAGTTATTGAAAAAACCCGGCGCTCGCCATTCGGAGCCGCTTGCTATTCAGTATACAAAAAAAGTAAGGAAAAGACTTGCCTGGATTCGTGAAAACCAGACAGAAAACCTGATGGAAGCCTCTTATGCTATTGCACGAACCGTTCAAAACGGCGGCCAGTGTTATCAGTCGGGATGGGATGCCGGTCATACCGAAGCAGACTCGTGGCCGGGACGGAATGGTGAGCCGGAGATTTTCTCTACCCGCTTAGATATTAAAAAGGCCAGGAAGGGAGATTTGATTCTTGCCGCCTCTCAAATGAGATATAACGAGGATATCAGGAAAAAGCAGATTTTTCTCGTCGCCTGCCCCAGCCCGTGGAGTGGAGATGCAAAATACTCTGAGCTTCTTAGCGATGATGTGAGAGAACTCACTCTGAAGGAGTATGCCGATATCTGGATTGAAAACCAGGCCACCACATTGGGTGGAATTATGTACGTCCCCGGTATGCCAGCTCCCATCGGGCCGGTTTCGGGCGTTGCCGGAAAAACAACTATATGGATGATGCTTGCAGATGCCTGCCGTATCCTCGCCCGCAGGGGAATCAGCCTTACGATCAAGGGCGATGAACCGAAAGTTACGGGAGACAATGTGGACTGGAGGAGTTTTTCTGGATGGGAAAGCCTCAATGATCCGCTCATGGACAACTATTTTCATGAGGTTATAAGACAGATTGATCTTATCGGCGCTGAACTCGGTACAATTAGAAAGATCGCTAAAATGGCTGTGGACAGTGTGCTAAGTGGCGGAAAGATATACGGCTACAGTCTGCACAACTCCATTGCCGGAGAGGCAAGCACACGACGCAGCGGTCTCTCTATGACACAGGGTATCTATGGATCAACGCTCGACACGGAAGAAAAAAGGAGGAATTTCAAGGGAACCTCGAAAGACTGTGTAATAATGGGAATAACAAAACCTGATGATGAGACTGATTTAATGTTTCTTGACTTGTTTAAAAAACGCGGTATGAAGACGGCTTCCTTCGGACCTATGACCCGCAGCATAAAAGTGCCGGAAGGCAGAACTGTTCCGAAGGAGACCGATTTACATGCCGGCCGCATGTGCGACACCTATGGCCTTTTTGCACTACCCGGATTAGATCAGAGAATCTGCCCGACTTCAGGTGTCCTTCTGGATCAACTCTTCTGGGCCACTATGATGGAGGTTGTTGAGCAGTACATCGAACGCACCGGCGGCGATGTTCCCGGAGTTTTCTTCTCGGCTGCTTTAAAGGGCGGGAGAGAGCATATGTACCGTATGCTAGAGCTTTACCGGGAACGTTAACACTGCGGGGATAAATTTAAGGGGCATTGTATGAAGGCAATGCCCCTTAAACTGAATATTCAGGTCGCTGAGATATAACAATATTGTGCTGTAATTTTTTCGATTTTTTATCTATTGTTTTCCTCTGCGTTCTCTGCGGTGAAAAAATATTTTTATGATTTATCCGGACTAAATATATTGAGCGCTTTTTTTCAGCAGTTCCTCGACAGGAAGTTCACGGGGACATTTTCTGGCATAGCGTCCGGCCATTATCGGGGTGATTTTTTTCAGGTCACCGGCCAGTTTTTTCCGGCGTTGATCCTTGGACTGCCACTTTCTCAAGCCGAATCGCTCGCCGTACTGTGCCGCCATAACAAGCTGCGGGACATTGATATCGTCTGAATCCCCATTGATACAGTATTTACATCCTGTGCAGGCCGGCTGTTCAAGAATGGTTTCGGGATCCTTCCAGCTCTGCTGTGCTTCCGGTGACAGCGCCGAGAACTCACGCGCGGCTTTGACATTCATGGTAACATGCTCGATTTCGGTCATCCCCGGGATCGGCACGGAATTTGGCTGAGTCATGGCATACTTGAGTGCGGCGGGCTGGTTGCGGGTCAATGCCCCCATGAGGAAAGGTTTCATGGATAGAATTCCAAGGTTGTTCCTTTTGGCGTAATCGTTCAGATGACGGGCATCGTAATCGAAGTAGTAATACTCACGCATGATATTCATACCGCCCAGAACAACATCAATTTCCGGATAGCGCTTGCACATACTAATCATATCAGGATGACTATGGCCTGAAATACCCAAGTAGCGGATTTTACCCTTTTCCCTCATCGGGATCATGTCCTCAATAAATCCTTTATCGACACATTTCTCATAACAACCCGACTCGTACAGGTTGTGAATATGATAGATATCAAAGTAATCCACGTTAAGTATGGCAAGCGCTTCATCAATCTGCTCTTCGACCGATTTTTCGGTTATCTCCGGGCGCCCTTCACGCCATTCCAGTTTATTGGAAATGATGAAATCGTCGCGTTTCCTGTCTTTGAAAACCTCCCCGAGATACCGCCAGCTCGCCATATCCTTGCCGTAATTCCAGGCAGTGTCAATAAGGTTTATGCCTTCATCCAGAATAGTGTGAACAAGTCGTGTTGCCTCTTCTTTAGTTTTGTTTGTAGTAAAATGTGCGGCGCCGAATCCGATACGGCTGGTTCTGATACCGGTACGCCCGAAAATGGTAGATTCTCCGCGTGCGGAACCGAATGATAATTCGGGAATTTCTTCTTTGTCACGGGGAGATGTGTCACAGGCTATAGCAGTGGCTGCGCCTGCAGTAAGACCGGCTATGAATTCTCTGCGTGTTGTCATGACATTATCCTTATGTTTTTGTGTTAACCGTATCAACTTCTCGATGGATATACCGCATATAGTAAAAAACTATAATTATTATATTATCTTTTTGCAGCAGTTTCCAGCAATAATTTTCAAAGAGAATAATTATTCATCATTATTTGCAGATTCATCTAATCTGAACTATTAACAAACTATATCGCCGAGGCCTCTGAGATAAAGCAATAACTAATATAGTGAAATGTTTTTTGTATTAAATGTTGGCATAAAAATTTTGAATATTATTCACTTTTTGTTAATATTTATTCTCTGTTTAATAAGTTAAACACGAGGATTTGCCCCTGCAAGTCAATTAATTATTTTTGAATTTTGAATCTTGAATTATCTTTTTTGTACTCTGCATTATCTGTGGTGAAGAATTTTTTTTGTAAATATCAGGGCTTAATCCCGGATTAAAATATTTATAAATTATCCCTTGCAATTTTGCATACTTATAAGAAAGTAATATATTGAAGAGAAAAGAATCCACAACATTTTTATAATTTTCCGAGAGGTGATTGGTGTTATGCTCAAACTACTGAATACGCTTATTCTGTTATTTATCTGGGGAAATGTTTCCGCCCATGCGCTTGAAAGACCGGAAGTGGAATATAAAATATTTCAGTTCCCAAGGCACATGATTCCCCGTATCGATGGAAATCCCAAAGATTGGGACATCGTCCCCGATGATTACATCATAGGTATCGATGAGCATGTTGACACCCGTCAGGGCGCCGCCGTAGACAAAAACAATTTTGATCTGAAGATTAAGGTCGGCTGGGTGAAGGATATTAATCGGATATACTTTCTTTATGAGGCGTATGACGATTACTGGAACATCGATGATCCAGGCCGGCACAGCGAACTTCTGGAGCTTGTTGTCGACGGCGATCTTTCCGGCGGCAGATTCCTCGCTCGTGACCACCCGGCAGGCGAAATGTTGACCCGTCTTGAAAAATACTTTACTTTCCAGGGTGTTCAGGCGCAGAATTATCATATTTACACACCCAACAAGGATAAATCTTTTGCGCTTGTCTGGGGGTGTCAGCCATGGATAGCTGAATTTCCATGGGCAAATTCGGCATATTCATGCGATTTCAAACACGGCGAAAGCGGAAAACTTGTCTTCGAGTTCTGGATAACTCCCTTCGATTACGCTCCCTATGAGGGGCCTGAACGCGCTGTTGAGTCTGAACTCGAAGAAAACAAGATAATCGGGATGTCCTGGAGCATACTTGAATATGACGATAAACCGCTCGACAGGGGGCGGTCGGAAGCGGCATGGACACTGTCTCATACCTTCGACATGATCGGGAACGCCTCC
>JABHYP010000323.1 GCA_018656855.1 Candidatus Latescibacterota bacterium
CAATGTGGAAAGATGTAAGTAACGACGCACAGATCAAATTAGGAGTAAATCTTGCCGTTCATGGGCTTGCCCCAGGAAAGTGGTATAATAATGACATCAGGCTTTCTTTTTACGACACAGCTAAGAAAGAGTATACAGGGTGGCACGAGAACGGCCGAGTGAAGTTTAAGTCAAGTCAGTTCGGCCAGAGTGGTGTTCCTTCAAAACACTTAGAAATCGGTTACGGCCAGTTAGAATTATCGTCAGTATGGCTGCCCCAAGCAGGTATCTCCAATAGTCGGATTGTATCATATTCTATTAATTGGAATAGCCCCGGGAAAACAAAATTTAATCCCAACTTATTAAAAACGAGTTATCTCTTCAATTATAACGGTAATTTTGAAAATCTTGTAAAAGAGATGACATTGCAAAAAGTTGTGCATGAAGTAAATCCTTTTGATGGACTTAAAGTAATACCCTGGGGAACATATAATATTTACGAGGGTTGGTACGGGAACGGTCAGAAAATGTACTATTATAATTATAACGACAGTACATTCGCTGAATGGGATGGAGAGGGAAATATTATTGCTTCTGAAGGCGGATTTACGGAAATGAACAACGAAAACCGGGGAAATCTTGCCAATCGCAAGCACTGAAATGTAGTTTTAAGCTCATGAAAAAGTGTAAAAAACAAAAACGTTTCTCCGATATTATTAAGAGTAAGAAAAAAATGAGGATTATATGCTCGGCACTATAATCATTCGTGAAATACAAGAATACATCAAGTCGAAAAAGCTTTTGATCTGGATGTTGGTTACAATTATTCTTGTTACAATCACAACTGTAATTAATATCGAAGATTATGCAAAGCGCCAACAAGATTATCTGGATGCGAAGCGGGAAATGGGAAAATGGAGCGTATTCAGACCGCCACAGGTTCTCAGCATTCTTGCATTGGGAAAAGATCAAAAACTCGGGAATCGTGCTGAAATTTCTTCCGGGAGTATTGCTGTTAACACAACCGGATATATGGGTAGCTTTAGAAGTATGCATGAAAAGTATCTTTCAGGATTTGGTAGGATTGATTTTGTATTTATTGTAAGATTTGTGTTGAGTATGATGGTAATATTTCTTGCATTTAATGCTGTTTCGCAAGAAAAAGAGCAAGGCACACTGAAACTGATGATGGCAAACAACCTTCCACGCTCAATGATTATTCTCGGGAAGTACTTTAGTGGTTTCATGATTATATTAATTCCTCTACTCGTTGCATCATTTATTTCACTTTTAATTATGGCGTTTCATACCTCGGTTTCCCTGGATACTTTCGATTGGATACGCATTATAGGAATAATCGGCGCTTCTATGCTTTATCTTTCCGCTTTCTATACAATGAGTCTTTTTGTTTCCATTTTAGTTAAGCGCTCCTCAATTGCCCTTATGATTTTGCTCCAGATATGGATATTTCTCGTTATAATCTATCCAAATGCCTCTACTTTTATCGCTGACAAAGCCTATACATTGCCGAATGAAGGGGAACTAAACAGGAAAAAAAATGAGCTTTCTAAAAGCTACATTCAAGAAGGAAACAGACTTATTACTGAATACGCTGAAAAAAATCCCGACCACAGTAGTTGGGATTATAAAGATCCGTTACTGGTAAAACGAGCACAGATGTATAATAAAGCCAATGGAGTAGTATACAGTATGTATCGCGAACACGGCAACAAATTACGATATCAGGCTGAGACAGCACAAACCATTGCCATACTTTCTCCAGCTGTATTGTTGGATAAAATTGTACATCACTATGCCCGTACCGACCTGGATGAATACGAACGCTTTCTCGACGGTATTTATAACAATTGGCAAACATATCGACAATTTACTGATAACCAAACTGAATATCGTGAGAGATTAAAAAAAATGCCGGAATTCACGTATCCTTCTAAGACAATTATAGAAAGTTTTTACTCAACAGCAGATGAAATACTTATCCTTTTCCTGTTAAGTTTAACTTTTTTCTGCCTGGCCTATTCAGTATTTCTGAAAAAGGATATAAGGTAAATCCATGAGAATAATTATTGAGCGCGAACTGATGGATAATATAAAATCCATGCAGTTTATCGTGTTGTTCATATTCAGTATCGGTTTGTTTTCAATGAACGGTTTTATTTTTGTTCCGAGAATTAAAACTCAAGTCGCTATTTACTACGATAATTCGCAAAAATCGAAACCATCGACCTTTTGGGCAAATATCCACAAAAAACCCAGTTTATTAATGTTTATATCGGAAGGTGGGGAAAAACATTTCCCGGATCTATATCACTTGTATCCCACCGGAAGGTTTAAAGATGATTCTTATAAAGCAAGTAAATATAATTATAAAATGATAGATAATCCCGAAATGGATTGGGTATTTATTATAAAAGTTATTTTCAGCTTGTATGTAATACTACTGGGATATAATTCGGTGTGTGGAGAGAAGGAACAGGGGACTTTACGGCAAATTCTTTCTAATCCTATAAACCGTATCAAACTGCTGACTGCAAAATACTGTTCCATCATTATAATCGCATTTATCCCTTTGCTTATAGGGATGATAATAAGCCTTTTAATCGTAGGATTTTCAATTCCTGATGTTTTCTCGAAATCCACGCTAACCAGTTTACTTATGATAGTTATAACTGCATTTTTTTATATGTCTTTTTTCGCTTTTCTCAGTTTATTCATTTCATCTATAGTAAAATATTCATCAGTCTCACTTATAATTTTGTTGGTGGCATGGCTAACTTTTCTGATCATCCCTGAAATGTCTTATATAATTTCAGAAAAAATTACAAACGTTCCAGGAGAATATCAAGTTACCAGAAGTATAAATAGCATTAGAAATGATAATAGTGCTCTAACCGAACTCACCAAACGAATCGAAGCAGGAGAACTTGATACTGAAGATAAAGTCATAGAAGAAGGAAGTATCATGCTTGCAGAGATTTCAAAAAAGCTTGGTAATCAGTATAAAATGTATGAAAACTCTTTAAGACAAAGAAAAAAGAACGCTCGCCTCATTTCAAGTATTTCTCCGATGGCGCTCTTACAGTTTGTATTTGAAGCTACTGCTGGCACAGGAAGTAAGAATCTGGATAATTTTTTATCTGATATAAGTTCATACTCAATCTTGTACTCCCGTTTTGTTATGGAAAAAGTTGGTAAGCTGGTGGAAGAGCCAATATTTAGTATGGGTTGGCATGTTATTTTTAAGGACAAAGGATTAAGAATTTCTACTCCAAAACCGGAGCAATACGAAGGCGACATGTCCGATTTTCCCGCCTTCCAACAAAGCAAACAGTCATTTATCAGAACATTGCGAGATGCGATGCTCAACTTATCTGGTCTTCTCCTATGGAACATTGTACTTGCAATAGGAGCATTTTGGGCATTTCTACGGGCTGATGTGAGATGAAAACACAAAACAAATGAGGAATTGTAATGCTACAGGCAAACGATTTAACCAAACGTTACGAGGACGAGCTTCTTGCTCTCGATCACATGAGCCTCGAAGTCAAGGAAGGTGAAATCTTCTGTCTTCTCGGCGCTAACGGGGCCGGGAAAACCACGACTATCAACCTGTTTCTCAACTTCATCGAACCAACCGACGGGACAGCTCTCATCAACGGTATCGATGTGACCAGAGACCCGCTCGAGGCAAAAAAGTATGTCTCCTATGTCTCTGAGAACGTCATGCTCTACGGCAATTTCACAGCCCGTCAGAATCTGGACTTCTTCGCCAAACTAGGCGGCAAGAAGAATCTGACTAAAGAGGACTACTACATGTACATGCGCAAAGTTGGTCTTCAGGAAGATGCTTTTGAGATGCGGCTCAAGAATTTCTCCAAGGGTATGCGCCAGAAACTCGGTATTACTATCGCCATTATTAAGGATGCACCCAATATCTTGCTTGACGAGCCGACATCGGGTCTTGATCCCAAGGCTGCGGCAGAGTTCATCAAAATTCTTAAGGGCCTCCGCGAACAAGGAAAATCAATTTTGATGTGTACGCACGATATCTTCCGAGCCAAAGATATTGCTGACCGTGTTGGTATTATGAAAGAAGGACGGCTTGTTATGGTCAGAAACCGTGATGAATTCCTGGAAGATAATCTGGAGAAGATTTATCTCGAATACATGCAAGAAGTTGTAGCATAAATACTGAGTAAATATGTGGATTCATATCCGACGAGATATGTAATAGAAAGAAAAGAGTTTAGCTCATGCTCGGTACTATAATCATTCGTGAAATGCAGGAATACATCAAGTCGAAGAAGCTTTTAATCGGGATGTTGGGTACAATTATTCTCGTTACTATCACGACAGTAATAAACATAGAAGACTATGCAAAACGCCAACAGGATTATATTGATACTCAAAATAAACAATATAAAAATCTATTTTCTAAATCATTTGTCGCTCGTCCTCCTCAGCTTCTAAGTATTTTAGTACAAGGTAAAGATCGTAAACTCGGGGATATAGCAATTATATCAGATAGTTATATTCCTGTTAAAACAAGTGGATATTTAGAGGAAATTAGCCAGAATAAACGTTTAACAATTGGTTTTGATACAATTGATTTTGCATTTATTGTAAGAGTAGTACTAAGTTTATTTGTGATATTTTTAGTGTACCCCTTCAGAACAATGTGGACCACTTTACCCCTAAAGTTAAGAGATGGTTTGGTGCTGGGTGTAGGTGCCTGATTACCGTAGTGGAGGCGTA
>JABHYP010000324.1 GCA_018656855.1 Candidatus Latescibacterota bacterium
CTCGTCACCCGGAAAGTCAAGCTCACCCGCATCTTCCGCATCCATGTCAATCATCTCTTCAGCAGGTTTATCCTCAGTTTCGGAAGAAACCGAACCTTCTATCTGGCCGAGAACAGACGCATAATCCCCGGTTTCACTTTCAAGATTTTCATCAATAACAATCCCTGTTTCATCTATGGTCAGTTCAGCTGATGCGTCTTCTTGATCACTTTCTTTCGATTCTACATCGGCGCTGTCCGAATCAGGTTCCAATTCCATTTCGCTTTCATCGCCGCCACCCATCTGGCCGAGGATATCAGCATACTCTCCGCTTTCTTCCTCTATGCTTTCCTCCATTATAACCCCGGATTCTTCCATCGGACTCTCATCGGAAGAAGCCTCTTCAAGATTCATGCTTGCAGCTTCAACAGTTTCTTCTGCTGCAATATCAGTCTCAGCTTCTTCTGCCGTTTCGGTATCAGAACTGTCTCCTTCTATCCGGCTGAGAATGTCGGAATAACCGCCGATTTCTTCCTCTTCTTTCTCATCAATTTCCGCCACAGTTTCCGCTTTACTCTCTTCAAATAGAGACTCGTCAAGGTCAATGGCGCCTGTTTCGTCTGCTTCATCAACGGTCAGGTCCATGCCGGTTTTTTCAGCAGTTTCGCCGCCGGCTTCCCCTCCCATCTGGCTTAAAATGTCGGTATAATCTCCGCTTTCTTCATCAAGGATTTCATCCATTACAATTCCGGTTTCTTCCATGCCTTCTTCCGGAGACGCTTCATCGGCTTTTTCCGTTTCACGTTGTTCGGAATCCTCTTCACCAGCAGCCTTTTCCATTATACTGTCACGTGCCTTATCGTCCAGTTCATCGAAAATATTATCAAGAGACTCCCCACCCTGTCCTTCCGCCCCACTTATGGCGCTTTCACCTTCAGGCTTTTCATCGCTATCATCGCCCATCAAATCTGAAAGAGCGACATTATCCAGTGTCTGAGCTGCTTGATCGTTCTCATCTCCGGATTCATTTTCATAGGAAGTATCGCCTATTAATTCTTCCAGATTGAATTCATCATTGTTATTCGTATCGTTATCATTATCTTTCATGGGTAATCCCCCTTGATTTTCAGATAAAATTGTTTATTAACATCGTTAATATATAATAATTAACATATTTGTCAACAAATTTGTTTTTTCAGATACTTGTTTAAATTTCTTGTAATAATGAAGGAACAATAAAATTCATATTTTAAAACATTAAGTGTTAGTAATATTTAAGCAGAATAAGGAGGCTGATCATGCCGGGATATTCATCGAGACGGTCATTTATTACAACTGCCGCCGCAGGCGGCTCGGTACTTGCTTCAAAAACAGCCGGGGCAAAAAGCAAAAAACAGTACAAGCGGAAAAGTCCCGCTTCAAATGAGCTTATTGAGGTCGGGATGCTCTCAACAGGCGGTTATTCCCACGCTGATGTATGGGGAAAGGCAATGAATCCGCCGCTTGAGGAATTCAGGGGAGGATTCCTGCCCAGGCTGACCGGAATGGTTATGACAATGTGCTGGGATCCCGATCCCGAACGTGCGGAGGCTTTCGGAAAGAAATTCGGCGTTAAAGTAGTAAAGAACTACTATGACATGGTTGACAGGGTTGACGGTATAATAACTGCCGACTACGACATTACCGGCTGGATGCCTCAATTATCAAAACCATACCTGGAAGCGGGAATGCCGATTCTTATAGAGCGCCCTATGGCACTCTCTCTTCGTGAGGCAAAAGAGATTATCGAGCGTTCAAAAAAGTTTAACGCACCGATATACGTCCCCTCCGCTTATGAGACGCGATTCGAAACTATCCGTGCACGTGCAAAGCTGAAAAAGCTGCTCGATGAGGGCGCTTACATTACCGGAGTTGTTGCGACACAGGCGGCACGGGATTACCCTGCGCATGGCACACATGGCATCTACAAACTGTATACCATCCTCAATCCAGATGTGATTGCAGCAGGTCTTTTGTCGGATGACTGGTGGGGATTCAACTCGGCGGTTATGACATGGAAGTGCCAACAAGGTGATCATCCCGATTATTATGTCGGTCTCCAGTTCAGCAGCGACGGCTGGACAATTATCAACACATCGAAGGGGCAAATCCAGGAGAATATTGACCTGACCAGCGATGATCCGTATTCGCGGGCAAAAGGGCACAATACTCCCAATGTACATGAATTTGCCATAATGGTCGAGACCGGAAAAATGCCCCAGAGTCACGAGTATATTATGGCAAAGACCACCACACTGCTCACCGGTTTTTATTCGCACCTTGAAAAAAACGGCAACTTGGTCAACTGCGCTGATCTGCCTGAGACCTGGCGCGCGCCGGACAGGTTCACCGGACGGACTTTCAAAAATCATCGTGATCCGGCGGCGCTGGATGAGTTGTTCGGGTGAGGATTGCACCTACTCTAGATACAAAAGCAGCTTTACTTTATCAGCACATCCCATACACGCGAGTATTTTGCTTTTCCTTCGGGCCCTTCCACATACAGGATGACAACGTAGGATGTTCCCGGCTTCTCGTAACAGTGTATCGAATTCTGTTCGGTAGAGGTTGTGCCGTCGCCGAAATCCCATTTCCACGAAGTTATATTGCCATAGGACAGGTCTTTAAACGCGACCAGACGGCGGTCCATGTCGACAATCCTGAATGTCCAGTAAGCCTCGATGGGTTTTCGAAGGCTTTTCTCGAC
>JABHYP010000325.1 GCA_018656855.1 Candidatus Latescibacterota bacterium
CGGTCTCTCCCAAGGGTCAAAATCCTCGATGCTCGGACTGATGTGGGGAAGCCTGCTTTTTGTCACGACGGGTCAGATTATTACTATGGTTATTCTTTCAAGTATTCTTGTTGGATTTGTCATACTTTTCGAAAAAGAGCTTAAAGTGCTCCTATTCAGCCGCGAATTAGCCGCAATGATGATGCCGGAATGGATTATTTTCAGTATGCTGTTGATTCTTGCCGCGGGAATCATTACCATTAACCTTGAGATCGTCGGAGGAATGCTGCTTTACAGTTTGATTGCCAATCCGGCGGTAGCCGCTTTAAGAGTGGCGCGCAGTTACCATGCAGCAATGATTCTGAGTAGTATCCTGGGCGCTCTTAGCGCTCTCGGGGGATTTATGACCGCGTACTGGTTCGATCTGCCGGTCGGGGCATGTATTGTCCTGTTTTCAAGTTTGATCGTGGGAATTTCCTTCTTGCTGGTCAGACATCCCCGATAAGATGTATCTGAAATGTTAAGGTGATTGCATGATAGAAAAGATTGAGCAGGAAATCGGCTGCTTTTTCGACGAATGCGCTAAGCAAGGATTTATGGAGTCATTTTCCGAAGAAGAATTACCGAAACTGAAAGAGGCTCTCAAGCGTTGGGATATCCGGCCCGGCCAGCACATTCTGGAGCCGGGCTGCGGTTCCGGTAGGCTGACCGAATACCTGTCGCGGGCTGTCGATGCAGAGGGCGAAGTGTATGCCTGTGACATTTCGACGGAAATGATACGGCTTGCACGAAAACGCAGTCTTCCCGGCAATGTCATGTTTGTTCAGGCATCGGTTAACTCGATTCCCAGAGAAGATAATTTTTTCGATTCAGTTATATGTTTTCAGGTATTTCCCCATTTTACCGATCAAACCCGCTCGCTTTCTGAAATAGCACGGGTACTCAAGCCACGGGGTAATCTCCGTATAGAACATTTCAAGAGTAGAGACACAATCAATTCCGTTCACAAAGAAGCATCTGGGGTCATCGTTTCACATATAATACCGCCTGATGAAAAGATGCGTCGGCTTCTTAACCGGACCGGCTTTGAAGTGGTCGGAATACAGGATTCCCCTCAGAGATACTGTGTTCATGCTGTGAAAATCAAATTTTGCTAATCATCAGCCATCCCATCTTTTATTTGCAAATACCTTTCCATATTCATATTTTAATTGTTGTGCTCGTTTAAAAGCTGCATAACAAGATGCTTCACCTGACTGCTATTTCGCTGCACTCCATAGCAACTGGTGAGCTTGGCTGTTGGACTGCATATGTGAAATTGACAACCAAAGAAGAATTGAATGAACGAAAATAATGAACCAAAACAATTTTGGGAGCATCGGTTAAGTAAGCGCTTTTCGCTAAGAGGTGTCGGTAATATCGATTTTAGTGAATCTTACAACAGTTGGCTTTACCGAAGAAAAAACAGTGCATAGAATCGTGTTTAGTCGAAACAAACTTAAAAGGAAAGAACGTTCTTGATATCGGTTGCGGTACGGGCTATTTTGTCGAATGGTATCTCGAACAGGGAGCCAATGTCTGCGGAATCGATATTACAAGTATAAGTGTAGAAAGGCTCAAGCAGAAGCATCAAAGCGAATTCTACACGCAAGATATCACTGACCCATTAATTTGTCATTAAGCCTATGGCGTTATAGTCCCAAAAACATCGAGCCTTAGCAATTTTGATATAAAAATCTATAGTCTAACAAATCGCTGCACCGGATTTTTGCTCTACTGCGCTCCGCAAAATAACCAGTGCGCTCATCCGTTAGTTTTTGCAAGCTTGCAGGATGTATTGTCGTAAACTATTTCTGAAAATGGTCAAATCAAAGTAATCTTCGAGGAATACTTATGAAAGCTATTGTTTGCACAAAATACGGGCCACCGGATGTTCTTCAGCTAAAAGAGGTAGAAAAACCTGCTCCAAGGGACAATGAAGTGCTCATCAAAATATTTGCGACAACAGCAAACGGAGCGGACACAAGAATTCGAGGTGCTATATTTCCTCCCTTGTTCTGGCTCCCCGTGCGAATGATGTTAGGTTTCAGAGGACCAAGAAAAAATATACTAGGAGTTGAGCTGGCCGGGGAAATTGAATCAGTAGGCAAAGATGTAACACTCTTTAAAGAAGGCGACCAGGTTTTTGCATCTACCGGTTTTGGCATGGGTGGTTATGCTGAGTACAAATGCCTGCCTGAGGAAGGAGACCTGGCATTAAAACCGGCCAATATGACCTATGAGGAGGCCGCAGCTGTTCCTCATGGAGCATTAGCCGCATTGTATTTCCTTAGAAAAGGAAATGTTCAGAGCGGACAAAAAGTTCTTATCTATGGAGCTTCCGGAGGTATAGGCACATTTGCTGTGCAGATAGCCAAATCATTCGGGGCTGAGGTTACCGGAGTATGCAGTACAACGAATTTAGAATTGGTGAAATCTCTGGGCGCAGATAAGGTCATTGATTATACGAAAGAGGATCTGATCAAAAACGGTGAGACCTATGATGTTATTTTTGACACGGTAGGTAAAAGCCCGTTTTCAGGTTGTGTAAGATCGCTCAAGAAAAAAGGAATCTATCTCAGAGCAGTCAACATGGATCTGTCATCGATTGTTCAAGGGCTATGGACTTCGATAACAAGCAGTAAGAAAGTTATAGGTGGGGTGGCTATTTATACACCTGAAAATCTGAATTTCCTCAAAGAGCTTATTGAGTCAGGAAAAATGAAATCGGCCATAGATAGACGTTATACTCTGGAACAGATGGCCGAGGCTCATGCCTATGTTGATACAGGGCATAAAAAGGGAAATGTAGTGATAATTTTGGAGAATGATAAAAAATGAATTCAAATAAAGAGGCCGCAATAATCAACTATACATCACAACATAAAGCTGCAAAAGTTGCAGGCGTCATGTTCCTATTTAGCTTTTTAGTTCCCTTCCTTAACTGGACTTTCGTACTATCCAAATTTATTGTTGCAGAAAATGTCATAGCTACAGCCAAAAACATTATTGCCAATGAGTTTCAATTTCGTATTGGTATTACTATCGAACTAATCATGTCTATCGGTTTGACCGTATTGGCCTTGGCTCTTTATATAATACTCAAACCGGTAAACAAAAATCTTGCTTTGCTTTCACTTCTTTGGAAGTTGGTAGAGACAACTATAGTGGTCGCTATTGCGCTTGTTTCTTTTATTGCTTTGCAGGTTTTAAATGGAGGCGCATATTTAACAGTATTTACACCAGAACAATTGCAGGCCCCAGTCGGATTTCTTCTCAACGTACATACTGCTCTATATTCTATTCCCATGGTATTTCTTGGCCTGGACATGATGGTATTTTCTTATTTGTTTTTGAAATCGAAGTATATACCAAGGATATTAGCCGGTTTTGGAATCCTTTCATTTGCGCTTATTTTTATTCACGCTTTAATGTTTATTCTTGCACCCAAATACGCAACGATGCCGATAAATCAAATCATTTTTTGGGCTCCGAGCGGTCTTTTTGAAATAATAATTGGTATATGGCTTTTGTCTAAAGGCCTAAATGTCCAACAGGGGGATAACCACATAAAGAAAGCTTCTTGAATAAAATGAAAGCTATTGTTTGCACAAAATACGGACCACCGGATGTTCTTCAGCTCAAAGAGTTAGAGAAACCTACTCCCAAAGACAATGAAATATTGATAAGAGTATATGCGACAACAGTTACAGCAGTGGACTGCACCTTTCGAAAGGGCGCCCCATTTATCGGCAGATTTTTCACTGGTCTCATAAGGCCAAAGAATCCTATACAAGGAACTGAGCTAGCAGGGGAAATTGAATCAGTCGGCAAAGGTGTAAAATTATTTATGAAAGGCGACCAGGTTTTTGGTACCGCTAGTCCCGGTTATGGTACTTATGCCGAGTACATATGTATGTCTGAAGAAGATACACTGGCAATAAAACCGGCTAATATGACCTATGAGGAAGCCGCCGGCTGTGATGGAGCATTAACAGCATTGCCTTTCTTTAGAGATAAGGGAAATATTCAGAGCGGACAAAAAGTCCTTATCTATGGCGCTTCCGGATCGGTAGGGACAGC
>JABHYP010000326.1 GCA_018656855.1 Candidatus Latescibacterota bacterium
ATACCCCGTATCTTGCTGCGGAGTAGTACATTGGTGTTGAATGATGGCTTTTTTCGAAAATTTTAAAGCGCTTTTAACTCATCATGCCGTATTCAGCCTGGGTATGTTGTTGTTTGCCGGCTATTTTACCGGGAAACTTGCAGAAAAAATAAAACTACCTTCTATTACGGGATATATTATTGCCGGCCTTGTATTAGGCCAATCACTCCTGGGTATGATCCACCAGGAAATTGCCCATCAGCTTACAAGCGTAACCGAAATAGCTCTCGGGATAATAGCGCTTACTATAGGTGGAGAATTTTATCATCAAAAACTGAGGAAAATCGGATCAACCATTTTTATTATGATTTTCTTTGAAGTTATTGGTGCGTTTATTCTTGTAACAACCGTTCTTTACTTTGTTGGATTGGACATACGCTATGCCCTCATTCTTGGGGCTATCTCAACTGCGACGGCTCCTGCGGCAACAGTCATTATTATTAGAGAACTACGTGCCCGCGGGAATTTTATTGATTTTCTTTATGGTATAGTTGCGTTTGATGATGCGTTATGTGTTATCATATTCAGCATTATTTTTGCCCTGGTTGCACCCCTGTTGTCCGGAACTGGGATTCATAGCGGGAGTAGTGTTATCATAGGAGCATTTCATGCTATAAAAGAACTGTTTTTATCATGTCTGCTCGGTTTGACAGGAGGAGTCTTTCTTCATTTTTCCACCAGAAAAAAATATAAAACAAATGAAATATTAATTATTTCGCTTGCAGTTATTTTTCTCACCACTTCAATCGCTATCGTTCTAAATCTATCCCTATTATTGGCAAACATGTTCCTGGGTGCAATACTTGTAAATCTATCGCTGAAAAACAAAAGAATATTTCAAATCATTGAACCTATTACACCTCCGGTATTTGCTTTATTTTTTATCCTCGCAGGAACTGAACTCGATATCAAGGTGTTTTCGAAAGGAATTGTAATCGTTTATGGCTTAATTTACATTTTAACTCGCTTCACTGGAAAATATCTGGGAATTTATATTTCTTCTGTACTCACATCAGCTCCTTTAAATATTAGGAAATACATGGGCCTGTGCCTGTTTCCGCAGGCGGGCGTGGCAATTGGCCTTGCATTGTTTGTACAAACATCTCCGGTGATGAATTCCGCTCCTGCTGCTGTGAGCGAGTTTCTTGTTTTACTCGTTAATATCGTCCTGTTCAGTATTTTCGTAAATGAGCTTATCGGACCCGCTATTTCAAAATTTGGAATTGTAAAAGGTGCTGAGTTGTAGGAGAGGATGGTGTATTATGGATATAATCGAATTGATCAAAGAAAAATCATGTGCTCCCGACCTGTTGCCCGGTTCCAAAGATGAATGTTTGAAAAACCTTTCGCGATTGCTTTCAATCAGCGCTGAAGGTTTATCTGAAGAAGAACTCTACAAAGCGCTAAAAGAACGTGAAACTTTGGGATCTACAGGCTTTGAAGACGGCGTTGCAATTCCTCATGCCAAAGTAAAGGGGCTGGATGATTTCATTATCAGCATTGCTGTTTCAAGGAAGGGTGTTGATTTTGATAGTGTTGATGGGAAAAAAAGTACATTGTTTTTTACTATTGTCGGACCTGATGAAAAACCGCAGGAACATCTGAAGATACTAGCACAAATCTCACGTGTATCACGAAATATAAATGCACGTAAAGAAATACTCCATGCTCCCACTTCTCTGGCAATAAAGGAAGCGTTCATCCGGTATACCGGTGGTTTGGAACCGGAAGATAAACGTAAGGAAAAAAATAAGCTTCTGATAATAATCTTATATGAGAATCGATATTTCGATGATATTATCGAACTCTTCATTGAAATGGGGATCGAGGGTGCCAATGTGATAGAATCAACGGGCATAAATAATCTTCTTACAAATATCCCTCTTTTCAGCGATTTTTTAAATTTTCTTGATGAACGCTCCGATGTAAGCAAGACAATTATGACATTAGTGCACGAAAGCGAAATATCCGGGCTTGTGGAAGGCATTGAAGAGATTATTGGAGACCTTGACAAACATTCAGGTGCAATGGTAATGGCACTGGATGTTCCCTTCATGAAAGGGACATTGAAAATATAAAGTTCGTATTCCGCATCATAAGATTTTTTAAGTCACTTTGTACAGTATCCTTGCCTCATTTTAAAACTTAATCGCATGTTCGAATCCACATTATACATATTGTTAAAATGAAATATGCTTCAATCCAATTGCATTTTGGGCTAAAAATGCGGGGAGAAGCCAACCGAAGACTCTCCCCAATTGTTGCTAATAGTAGGAGTAATTCATAAATTAACTCTACATTATTTTTTCTTAGTCATGTATAGATGAAAAGATAAACAATAACATGAAATTTTGAATCCGGCATCTGTTTTTCGGGGAAATTAATTTTATTTTGCTAAGAAAAAAGTATTTTCACGGTTGTAAAAAGGATTGTTAGTTTTTATATTACTTTTACTTGAATTAAAAATAATACAGTTTTATTTTGGCATGGAACTGCGGGGAGAACTTTTCAATGTTTAAGCAATCGATTGCAAATATTTTTGTTTTTCTACTTATAATCGTTTTGGGCTGTGCTTCCGGTATACCGAAACTTGGAACCGGAGGCAGAAGTTCAACAACAAAGATTGAACGCACAGGGCATATCGATACACCTGATGGTGTAACCTGTTATGTATGTCACAAAGAAGATATACCCACGTACGAATTTCATAAAAATTACAGTAAAAGATGTTCGGAATGCCATGTCAGAAATACATGGGTGGCAAAAAAATATATCCACCCGGGATGGTTTCTGAACGTTAATCACAATACAAGATGCACAAGGTGTCACACAAAAGCAAGCGAGTATAATTTTAGCTACTATCAATGCTTTGGATGTCATCATGTGCAGGGAGATATTATGAAAAACCATGCTGATAGGAATATCGATGATATTTCTAACTGTATAAGATGCCATAAAGAAGTAAAGGATAAATAGCTGTAATTTCTCATTGTAATTGTGATTTGAGATACAAATAAAGACCGGCTTATATGGCAGTGTAAATGATTAAATTGACATATATTTGCGATAATTTATACTATTATCGATTGATCGGCAAATGATAGAAAACGGCCCGCATATCGGATCGTTTTTTACTTTGAAGCGACAAAAACGCCTTTAAATATAAAAAGATTTTCAGCAGGAGTGTGATCTAGTGAATTATTCCGAGGGACGGACAGGACGGGTTATTATTGCCCGTTTTGATGATGGTGAGGATTTTGTCTCCGGGATGAAAAAACTTGTTCAGAAGGCAAAGCTCACATCGGGATTAATTTTTTTTCTGGGAGCCCTGCGATCTGGTGAAATTGTTGTCGGCCCTGTCGAGGATGCCATCCCTCCCGAACCCGGATGGGTGTCGCTGGAGGGTGTCTGGGAGGTTGTCGGGATAGGGACTCTTTTTCAGACTGACGGGAAACCATCACTTCATCTGCATGGTTCGTACGGGAGAAAAAGACAATCATTAACAGGGTGTCTCAGGAAAATTGCAGAAGTGTTTCTCGTAGTCGAAGTCATTATACTGGAACTTGTTGGTACCGATGCCCAAAGGGTGTATGATCCGCTGTCGGGCTTGTTTCTGCTTCATCCATCGCCTGAAAAGTGAACTTTTTAACAATGAGTATGAAACCTGTTAAATATATTCATGTACTTGAAACTTTGAATCAGCATCTTTACACTTTAATAAACGGATATAATTATGGGTAAGCTTGCATTTTTTGACTGCAACTGCTTGGTAGGAAGGGTGCCTCATCCGTATATTTATGATATTTCGGATGCCGCCGGACTTCGCAGTGAAATGGATACCGCAGGTATCGAAGAAGCTCTGGTCTTCCACACTATAGCTCGGGATGCCGATCCGCCTCTTGGCAACTCGCTGCTGCACGATGAGATTTCAGAAGTGAATGGTTTACACCCTGCATGGGTGGTGTTTCCCCACCATACTGAAGAGATGGCTCGTCCCCGCGAACTACTGAAAGATATGGAAGAGAAAGATGTGAGGGCTGTACGGATGTACCCGACAAAGGATTATCACAGTTTTTCCCTTTCGGAATGGTGTTCAGGCAAGCTTTTAAGCGCTCTCGAGGAGGCGCAGGTACCGCTTATGCTCGATCTTGAAATTGTCTGGTGGGAGGCGATTCAAAAAGTCCTCGAGAACCATCCAAAACTTCCAGTAATCGCAACAAATGTAAGTTATCGTCATAACCGTTTCAGCTATCCGCTATTTGATAAGTACGAAAACCTGTATGTCGAGACATCAAGATATTTCGGCGCAGGAACCATAGAAAATGTCGTTAGCCGTTTTGGGCCGCATCATATTCTGTTTGGCACCAACATGCCTCAATATACCGGGACAGC
>JABHYP010000327.1 GCA_018656855.1 Candidatus Latescibacterota bacterium
ATCGTCAAGTTTCAACGAGTATGATCCGGTTGGAACGTAACCGTATTTTTCGTAATAGTAAGGGAGCATAAATGCAAGCACTTTCTTCATGCCCGTCCGTGTATCGTACTGAATCACAGGGGAGCCGTTCGCATAGTCCTGTACCTGATAATATATATACCTTCCACCGGGACTCCTGTCCATGGTGCAGGTATAACGATTCTCTCCAGGCCAGTTGAGGCCTTTGTCTGCAATTTCCTCTTTTTCGGGATCAAATGTGAACAGCGTTCCCGTGTTTGTTACACCCCAGAAAAGGCCGTCATGTACGCTGTCACGGGTCTGGGCGCGCATGGCATCGTATTTACCGGTTTCCCTGTTTAGGGGCATATGGCAGCTCAGTTTGAAGAAGCGGTTTTTGAAGGGATCGTATTTGATCATGTGATGTTCTTTGTCTGATTCATCGGCATTGGTGGTATACACCATACCGCTCTTACGGTTGAGCAGTATCGCACGGTTATTCCATTGCATATCCCCGGGAAGGTAGCCCGCCCAGCGAGTCTTCCGCTCATTTATGTCCCATGCAAGGAACTCACCATAAAAACCAACGGCGTACATTATTCCGCGCTGTGTGTCGATACGGTGATATGGCCATGAAGCTCTTGTCACAGGAGCGCCGTAATCCAAAAAATCGCCAGTTGCCATATCATAGCTGATAATGTGGCCGCCGTCGTAACCGGTGGCGTAATCCTCCTCTACCGGTTCGGGGAATCGCGACCAGTATGTGCAGAACCATAGATGGGGGCGGGGATGTTCACCGCTCTGATAGATGTCAAGCCAGCCATGGAGTATGCCGTCCATAAACTGATCCTGCGTTCTGCCGACAGCCCTGTTTACTTCCTGTGGGCAACTGATTTTATTAGCCGAAGTGTCATACTCCACTAGATAAATATGCGCATCATACGCCCCGTGGTCTGCTACCGCCGAGTAAAATTTCCCTGTAGAGGAATCATAGGCGGACTGGCAGTAATTCCCCCACCAGCCTGAATTGTCCTGGTCGTTATATACAGCGAGAAATCTCGGCTCTACCGGAACAATAGCGAACTCGATTTCAGGCGGAGTTTTGGCTACAGTGAACTCTTTGCCGAAATGCTTTTTCATGTTCAGGGGAATTTCAAGCATACGGGCGTCTGTATCAACTGCAACACGCGCGGAATAAAGCATGTTCTGTTTGTCCATGCGGTCTGCGATTTCCTTGCGTTTCTTTTCTCTTTCGCATAAAGTTTGCGGGAACGCACCGGACGGAGGAAGAACAAGATATATAAGAAAAAATATAATAACACATTTTAAAACACCCTTTTTCATCATTTCTCCTGTAATGAAATTAAATCTTTATAAATAAAGTGACATATTAAGCTATAATCAGGTGCAGCCATTGCTATGCGTAGCCGAAGAAATCTCCTCTCTTAGATTGCTTCGCTCACTCCGTTCACTCGCAATGACATGTTGTAATTAAGTTAAAGTATTTGTGAAACTGTGTACTCAGTATGTTATGTTAATTACGTATAAGAATTTATGAAATTGTGTGCTCAGTGAGTTATATTAATTACTAAACTGCGTGTATTTATTCCTTTTTGTCAACCTTAAAACTGAATTTTTTAAAAAAAGTGGCAATTCCTGAGTCATTTTTTATATTATACTGTCTTGAAAACAAAAAATAATTACATTTATATTTCCCTGAAACACTCATCATAATTTTTAAAATCTCTCTGAGGTTATCATGCTAACTATAACACGCCGAAAAGCCTTGAGTGACATCGGAATACTTGCCGGAGTTTCCCTTTTATCTGGATGCGCAGTCAATCCGGTTACCGGGAAAAGACAGTTCATGATCATGAGCGAGCAGAAGGAAATCAACATGGGCAGCCAGGCGCACGGCGAGATTGTCGCACAGTACGGCTCATACAGCGACGATTCATTACAGAAGTGGTTTGACGACCGTGGTCAGGAAATGTCAAAGGTAACCCACCGCAGCAACCTCACATGGCATTTCACCGTACTCGACAGTCCGGTAATTAACGCGTTTGCCGTTCCTGGAGGGTATGTGTATGTGACACGAGGGATACTCGGATATTTCAATGATGAGGCTCAGCTTGCCGGAGTATTGGGGCACGAACTCGGTCATGTTACCGCCCGCCATACCGCCGCGCGGTACTCGAAAGCCAAATTTGCGAATATTGGCCTGGCATTAGGGAGCATCGTTTCCGAGGAGTTCGCAAAATATTCCCAGCTTGCATCACTGGGCACATCGCTACTTTTCCTTAAATTTTCCCGCAATGATGAGCGCGAGGCGGATAAGCTCGGAGTGGAATATTCATCAAAAGTCGGTTATGATGCGGCACAAGTGAGTGAATTTTTCAGAACACTTGAACGCCTGCACCCCAAAGGCGGTTCGCTGCCTGCCTGGCAGAGCACTCACCCCGATCCGGGCGACCGTATAAATGCAACACGCAAACAGGCGCTGGATTTCCAGAAAAAACAATCTGATATGAAGTTCATGGTTAAACGGGAAGAATATCTTGACCTGATCGAGGGGCTTATTTTCGATGAGGACCCACGGCAGGGATATGCCAAAGATAATATATTCTATC
>JABHYP010000328.1 GCA_018656855.1 Candidatus Latescibacterota bacterium
CATATCTGTCGCCATGAAAAATGCTCCGATAATTACACCCCCGGCCAGAATATGAAACAGCCACGGGCCGGAGAACAGTCCCTCATACCCTCCAAAAACCCATGTCATCAGAGCCACCGTACCTATAAAAGAGAACGGTATGCGCCAGTCAATATACCGTTTATACATCAGAAACGCAGCGCCGATAAGCAAAAGTGCAGCCGATGTCTCACCGATACAACCGGATACCCTGCCTGTAAAAAGATCAATACTCATAGCCTTAAGTTCCGCCATCTTTGAGATGGTTAAGACTTCAACCGGCGACAAATCCTGAGCCTTTAACTGCATTATAGTTTCTTTAAGCAAAGCAAGTGGAGTAGCTACCGACTCAGCGTCTACACCCGCCGCCCCCCGGGGCATCGTCCATGTTGTGGTCATCTCGACGGGCCAGCTGATAAGCAAAAAGACCCTTCCCAGCAGGGCAGGATTCATGGGATTTAATCCAAGGCCGCCGAATGTCATCTTGCCAACTGCAATTGCAAAAAAACCTCCGACAACCGGTATCCACCATGAAACGCCCCCCGGAAGGTTAAAGGCAAGAAGTATTCCGGTTACTATCGCACTCCCGTCAAGTATCGTGAGAGGTTTTCCCGCGAGTTTCTGTATTATGCTTTCAGTCACAACACAGGTAACAACTGCAAGAGCGATAAGCCAGAGCGCCCTTAAGCCAAAAAAGTATACAGCCCCTCCCATTGCAGGTATAAGCGCCGCAACAACAGAATACATGATGATCTGAATTGTGGTTTTGTCACGCACATGTGGAGTAGCACTTACTGTGAATAATCGTGCCATAATATCTGGGCTCCAATAAATAACGTTACCTGTTTACGCAGGATTTGCCGTTTTCGAATTCTCCTCCGCAGCCTTTTGCCGAGCCTGTTCCTCAGCGCGGAGCTGTGCGAGTTTCGCTTTACCAAATTTTATATTTTCAACAAGCTTGCACTTTGCGGGACAGATGTATGAACAGCTTCCGCATTCCATGCAGTCTAAAATACCATATTCTTTCGCATCGTCCCATCGCTCATATTCAATAGAACGGGCAATTCGTGTAGCCATAAGATTCATCGGACACACATCAACACAACGTCCGCACGATATACATGTAAGCGAACTCCCCATATCGATCTGGTTCTCTTCAAGGGCAAGCAAACACGATGTACCCTTAACAACAGGCACTTCGTCTGTAAACTGGGAAATTCCCATCATCGGACCGCCCATTATCAGTTTTGCAGCTTTATCGGTATATCCTCCAGCTTGCTCGATAAGCCTTGCGAAAGAGTCTCCCAGTCGAGTTATCACATTTGCAGGTTTTTGAACACCGTCTCCTGTCACTGTAACAACACGCTGAATAAGAGGCCTGCCAAGAGCAACTGCCTCATAAATAGCAGCAGATGTTCCCACATTCTGAACAACGCAACCAACATCCATAGGAAGGCCTCCGGCCGGAACTTTTCTTTTTGTCACCGCATAGATAAGCTGTTTTTCACCGCCCTGAGGATATTTCACTTTTAAGCCTTCCACACTGACTCCTGCAACATCCTTGACTGTCTCGCGCATCACTTTGATTGCATCAGGTTTATTGAGTTCAATACCGATAATACCTTTCTTACAATCAAGTATATTCATAATGATCTTGAAGCCCTCAATTATATCGCCGGGGCGTTCAATCATAAGGCGGTGGTCGCAGGTAGAGTATGGTTCGCATTCCACGCCATTTAGGATAACGGTGTCTATTGGCTTGTTTTCAGGGGGTGAAAGCTTAACATGAGTCGGAAATGCGGCGCCGCCCAAACCGACAATTCCAGCAGCTTGAATAGCGTCCCGCATATCTTTCGGTTTCATCGAGGAAATATCGCGTGGCGAGTTTATATCATCAGCCCATACATCCTCGTCGTCGCTTTCAATTACCACACAATCGGCTTTTTTGCCTAGGGGAGTGTATCTGGATTCAACAGCTTTGACAGTTCCGGAAATAGATGCATGAACCGGAGAAGAAACAAAACCTCCGGCTTCGGCAACAACCTGGCCTTTTTTAACATGGTCATCTTTATTGACAACAACAGAGGCAGGTGCTCCGATATGTTGGCTTACGGGAAGTACCACCTTCTGAGGAAGAGACATTTCATCGATTTCACATTTCTTGCTCAACAACTTCCCATCATAAGAGTGAACCCCGCCACGAAATGTTCTTGCCATACTGTCTCCTGCTCATCTATTCCAAAGTAATTTTTTGCAAACTTCTTAAAAATATTTTACAAAATACTTGATGAATTTTATTCAGTTAATATATTTCATCGTCAGACATTGTAAATCTGATAAAGAACGTAATGGTATTAAACATATTCTCTTTTGAGACGTGCGGCTTTCCCACGAAGTTTTCGTAGATAAAAAAGCTTGGCACGGCGAGTTTTAGTCGGATAGTTTTTCTTAATTTTTGCAATCATTGGCGAATTTACCGGAAAAATTCTTTCAACACCTATCCCGGCCGAGATTTTCCGGATTGTAAATGTTTCAGATATTCCACATCCACGTCTCTGAAGAACCGTGCCGGAAAAAATCTGTTTCCGTTCCTTATCACCTTCTATCACTCGGACATGCACTTCAATATTGTCTCCGGGACCAAATTCTGGAAGGTCATCCCGCATCTGGCTTGCTGAAAGTTCTTGAATACGTTCCATATTTCACCATACCTGTATTTTGTAAGTTATTGTTATTATAATTCATCTTTACTATTATCAAGGAGATCCGGCCGCCGCTGACTGGTTCTTTTCACAGACTGCTCATAGCGCCATTTCTTGATTTCCGCATGATTTCCGGATAATAAAACATCAGGCACTTTATGTCCCTTGAATATTTCCGGACGCGTGTACCACGGGCAGTCGAGCAGATTTGTCTGAAAAGAATCCTCTATTCCACTTTCAAAATCATTCAATACTCCCGGTATCAATCGTGCAACAGCATCTATTATAACCATTGCCGCTGGTTCACCGCCTGAAAGAACAAAATCGCCAACACTCAATTCCTCTGTGACATACAACTCCCGGAAACGTTCATCAATTGCCCTGTATCGTCCG
The DNA here is from genome assembly GCA_018656855.1 of Candidatus Latescibacterota bacterium. Taxonomy (GTDB): domain Bacteria; phylum Latescibacterota; class Latescibacteria; order Latescibacterales; family Latescibacteraceae; genus JABHYP01. Next base: position 3,114 of record JABHYP010000328.1, read on the forward strand.
CATACCAAAATAACCTCATCAAGCATACTTAATCTATTGGCCTTGGACTGATTAAAATGTTTTCCCTGCGGAGTGAGGAAAATAACTTCCGGCCGCTTGTTCTTTTTGAATGGTACTGTGGATTCAACGCTTGAAGCCAGAATATCAGGCTTCATTATCATACCTGCCCCGCCGCCGTAAGGCTTATCATCCACAGTTTTATGTTTGTCTACGGCAGAGTCACGTATATTTACAATAGAAACACTAAAAAGTTCTTTTTCAATCGCCCGCCTAACTATCCCGTAGTTCAAGAAATTTTCAATCATATCGGGAAAAATGGTCAGGACATTAACTTTCAGTCCTTTCATTTTATTTTGAACCTTTTGGATACGACGGCAATCCCTCAGGCAAATCAACGGTTATCTGTCTTTTTTCCACATTTACTTCTTTGATATACTCTTTAACTGCAGGGATCATGATATGTTCAGCGTCTGTCTCAATGACCAATACATCATTAGCAGGATACCGTTCTATAAGTTTAACGTGCCCAACAGTGCCGCTCGAATCAATTATTTCCATACCTTCGAGATCAAAAATATAGAAACTATCCTCGTCAAGCGGGAACAATTCATTCTTTTTTACATAGAAATATAGGCCTCGAAATGCATCTGCAGCATCTCGGTCGTCTATGCCCTTTAACTTAACGAGGACTATATTATTTTTTAGAGAAGCTTTCTCAACCTCAAATGATTTTATTTCTCGGTTCGGCAATTCAACTTTTACAGAATCGAGCTTTTCAAAACGTTGTATAAAATCAGTAAGCGGTTTAACTTTTAACTTGCCCTCAAGCCCCCGGGCTTTAATTACACGTCCGACAGCCACAAGTTTATCGGAATGTTCAGTTTGCATATATTATTTTTTTGCGTCTTCAGACGCTACATCAACAGTGGTTTTTTTATCTTTTGATTCTGCTGCTTTATTGGGTTTTTTCGATGACTTTTTGCTTTCTTTCTCATTATTGAATTCCTGAACAATACCTTCCTTACGCATAAGACACTCAACCGTATCGGTCATCTGTGCTCCCTTTCGAAGCCAATTGATAACCTTTTCACGTTCAACCTGCAAGTTGTAAGGTTTTTTCATCGGATCATAATACCCGCATATCTCAAGGAATCTGCCATCTCTCTGAAACCGGCTGTCTGCAGCAACAATCCTGTAGAAGGGTCTTTTTTTTGATCCCATTCTGCGCAGCCTTATTTTTACCGCCAAATTTTAACCCCTTTCATTTGAGTTATTTTATTTACTAAAACGGAACTTTCATTCCTGTCAGCGATTTCATGCTACCGCCCATTTTCGACATCTTTTTTATCATTGTTTTCATTGTTTGAAACTGTTTAAGTAGATTATTAATATCATGTATGGATGTTCCCGATCCGCCGGCTATCCTCCGCTTTCGCGAACTATCAATAATTGAAGGATTCTTTCGTTCACTTTTAGTCATAGAAAGGATAATGGCTTCCACATGTTTAAATTCATCGCCTGAAAAATCAATTCCCTTTAATGCCTTTCCGGCACCGGGTATTAATCCGAGGAGTTGGTCAAGTGAACCCATACGTTTAATCTGTCGTATCTGATCCAGGAAATCCTCCAGGGTCAAACCATTTGAACTCAATTTTTTCTGGAGTTTCTGCGCTTCTTTTGCATCAACAACTTCCTGGGCTTTTTCAACGAGTGAAACGATGTCGCCCATTCCTAGAATTCTGGAAGCCATTCTATCGGGATAAAAGCTTTCGAATGCGTCTATCTTTTCCCCTGTTCCTACGAAAAGAATGGGGCTTCCGGTCACTTCACGTATTGAAATAGCAGCGCCGCCACGAGCATCTCCATCCATTTTTGTAAGAATAACGCCATCAAAACTGATGTACTTCATGAAACCTTCAACAGCATTTACCGCATCCTGACCGGTCATACCATCAGCAACGAATAATACATGATGGGGATTCAATACTTCCGATACCATTGAAAGTTCTTCCATCATTTCTTCGTCCAGATGGATACGTCCTGCAGTATCAACTATGAGAATATCAGCATTAGCTTGATGCAATGATTCAATTGCGCTTTTTGCTATAGAAAGTGGGTCATTTACATCATTCAACCCAGTGAATTCAATGCCATTATTTTCAGCAAGCACCCTGAGCTGTTCTATAGCGGCTGGTCTGTGAACGTCAACCGAAGATACAATTGATTTTTTTC
>JABHYP010000022.1 GCA_018656855.1 Candidatus Latescibacterota bacterium
ATCCAGCGTTTTCTCGGAACAAATGTGAAAATGAAGGGGAGCGATTCCAAAGGAAAAATCGAGATTTTATACTATTCAGAGGATGACCTCGAACGTATTCTCGAACTGTTGAAAGGCGAACCTTTAGAATAAAATAAGGTCGAAAATTCAAAGTATAAAGTTATAGGTTTTCTTCTATAAAGCCGGTAATAAATTCAGTTTAAAAAATTTTATTGAGAAGAAAATTTCTCAATCTATCTGTATAAGCAATATATGTATATCCTGGCAAATATATCAGCCTTCAACATTCCCTCAGATTAATAACAGTTTAAAAATGTAATCATAGTCACAAAACATTACACTTAAACAATAGAATTTTAAACTGGAGTACCTGATGCATAAAAGAATGTGTCTAATAATTATTATATCTTTTTTCATAACTTTAGCATTTTCAAAAGTAATTTATAGTGAAAACCAGCAAAATGACTGTCTAAAATGCCATCAGGGGATTGAATCTATAAATGAAAAAATGAGTTTTCTTGATTGTGAAGATTGTCATAAAAGCAATATGGACAGTTCCGCAAAAGAGACGGATAGTGATGAGATATATAAAAATCCTGGTGATTTAACTATCGTTGAGAATACATGCGGAAAATGTCATGGAGAGATTGTGAGGAAAGTGAAAAAATCATTACATGCAACTATGGCAGGTATGATTAGTGGCGCACGTTATCTATGGGCGGCGCAAAATGAAAAAAATGCAATGTATTCAATCAGACAAGTCAAAGATGGAGATGACAATACACCCGGAGAATTTGGAGCAATAAAAGAATTACATCCGGTGCCTCATTACAAAGATTCCAATCAACCTGTCGATGACTATCTTCGAAACCAGTGCCTTAGATGCCATCTGTGGACTGAAGGCGCCCGGAGACCGGGTGATTACCGCTCGAGCGGTTGTTCAGCCTGCCATGTATTATATGCTGACGATGGTTTAAGCCGCTCCGGAGATCCGAAAATTCCCGGGGATAAACCGGGGCATCCTGTTCGTCATGAAATAACGACTAAGATTCCGGCGCAGCAATGTGTTCATTGCCATAACCGCGGGGGCCGGGCCGGAGTCAGTTTTTTAGGCATGATGGAATCTGATGGTTATGGAACACCTTTCAGAGCCGATGGAACTAAACAGCCCAAATTGCATGGTAAAAATTATAACTATCTCAGGAAGGAACTTCACTTTGAAGCTGGCATGCAGTGCATTGATTGTCATACACTAAATGATATTCATGGCGATGGCAATATATATAGCAAGCGTAAACAGGCCGTAGAAATTGAGTGTGCGGATTGCCATGGAGATACCGGGAAGTATAGTATACTTGAGACTTCCAGGGGCAACTCTATGGAGAATATATATAAGCAGGATGGGGAAATATTACTTAAAAATAAATTTGACGGGAAGGTGCATAATATCCCGCAGATCAGAAAATTTGCCGAGAATAAATCCCTACCGGTTTCAATGAGCATCAAAGGACATATGGATAGACTTGAATGCTATGCATGTCATGCAAGGTGGACGCCCCAGTGTTATGGCTGTCATACGAAGATGGATATGGGAAAGAAAGGTTACGACTGGGTTGATGATTCTGAAAATGGCACATATCAGTGGGAAGAATCACGCAGTTATCTTCGTTGGGAAACCCCGTTACTCGGTATAAATCCTAAAGGTAAAGTCAGCACTTTTATAACAGGATGTCAGGCGATATTCACACAGATAGGCGAGGATGGTAAAGCATTGGAATTGAACAAGGTGTTTGTTACTTACGACGGCCACTATGGAATCGCTAATAATCCTGTTCAGCCCCATACGAATTCTAAAAAAGCACGAACCTGCGAAAACTGCCATGGCGAATCCAAAGCAATGGGGCTGGGCTCCGGTCATTATATAAGCAAATTAAATGGGCTTGATATTCCTTTTGAACTGGAACGTATTGTTGACGAAGACGGAAATCAGATTCAGGGAACCAGTCATGTAGGCGACCGGCCTTTCAATAAGGAAGAGTTACAGAGGATAAAAAGGATTGATGTATGTCTGGGATGTCATAAAGAAACATCCCCTGTATTTTGGGAGAGTGTAAAGGAAAAGTGGGGAGTAGCAAAAAATAATAAAACTCATCAGGATATTTTGAACAGGATATTTAAAAAGGCAAATGATAAATAAAGAAGAATAAAATACAACTTGGCTATATTACCCCTATTTCGTCTCCAGTCTCCCGCACGCCTCTATAAAGTCACCGGCGCTGTGAATGTAGCCGAACATGAGGCTCGTTCGCCACAGGGCCTGTTGCTTGTTCTGTTCGCCGCGCGTAGTTTCCTTGTTTTCCACCGCCGTTACTGCCTCACGGATACATGAGCAGCGGTATCCAAGCCGCGACATGTCAACCATACCGCAGGGCATTAACCACAGACACCAGTTGATCGCAAACCCGATATAAATAATATTCCAGATGCCATGTTTCCGCAGCACTTCATTGAACTGGTGGGTGGTTGCAACTACATATTCGGTATCGAGAGGTTTTGCCGGTTCGGGAAAGTCGAGGCGGGGCTCATAGTATTCGAGGCACCTGACAAAATCTTCCCCGAAAAGGAGAGCATCTTTCCTGTCATCGGGCGGTTTCACTTCGTTATGCCGGGGAGCCTCCGGAAGACCTTCCGGTTCATGGCCTGCAAGAGATTTTGCATTTTGGTATCCCGGATATTTCTTTGCGTAGTTTTCTGAGGAGGCTGCATGAATTACTTGTATTCCCGCCTTACGGGCAGCCTCAAGAATCGGCGGTATTTCTTTCTTTATTATGGGAGCTGAGCGGCTAACCCACTCGAGCATCTGCATCACACCGCCTGCGGGGCCTTCGGGACTGAACGGAAGTTCGGGGGAAAATCCAATATTCCAGATGTGCATGGGTACGAGAGCTGTTTCTTCCGCGGGTACTTCAATTTTAGCCGATTCTCCCCAGCCTTTGAACCCGAGTGCGCCTTCTTTCCCACGGAAAAAGTCTACCGGGTAATGGCGATAATATTCGCCGGGCAGCCGCAAAACCCTGCCCGGTTCTGCGGACATTCGGTTAGAAATGCTCATATTTTTACCTGGCTGAGCATGAGCGGGGGAGTTTCCGGCAATCCCGGCACACCCGGTAAGCGCTGTTCTGTTAAGGAATGTTCTTCGTTTCATGACAACTCCGTAATACAAAGAAATTTATTCCAGATTCCATATTTTGGATTAGTCAGTTGTCCGCTATGATATTTCAGAGTTGAGCATAGAGCATTGAAAATTGTGTATTCATTATTTTTTCTTTTACTCTTATGCCTTTTGCCTTTGCGCCTTTATAACTCGTTATGATATTTATAGTTTATGAGAGTTTATTTTGAAGCTAACTGTCCGCAGGCAGCGAGAATATCAGTTCCTTTGCTTTTCCGGAGAAACGCGGTAACGTAACCGTCTATGAGTATTTTCTGAAATGCTTCATTTTTTTCATCCGTCGGTCGTTTGAAAGGACTTTCCGGGAATTCGTTGAAAGCAATGAGGTTTACCTTTGAAGGTATCCTTCGGGCGATGGTAAGGAGCTTTTTCGCATGTTCGGGAGAATTGTTGATTCCGTCGATAAGAATATATTCGAATGTGATCCTTTTTTTTAACCTGCGTGCATAATCGAGAGCCGCATCGAGAAGTTTATCCAGCGGGTAACGGCGGTTTACCGGCATGAGTTTGCTTCTGAGCCTGTCCTCGGAAGCATTGAGAGAGATGGCTAGTCCGACCTGTTTTAGCTCACTGGAAAACAGTTTAATCCCTGGGATAAGGCCACTTGTAGATACTGTTATTTTTCTCCTGCTTATCATGAGCGCAGTTTCCATGGAGATAATTTTGACAGCCTTTATGACTTCGTTTGTATTGTCGAGCGG
>JABHYP010000329.1 GCA_018656855.1 Candidatus Latescibacterota bacterium
AAGACTTTTACCGGTGTTCGTATTTTCGGCCGACACTTTTTCGTACGCGCCGAAGGAACCAAGCGACAGACCGGCAGCGCCAACAGCAATGTTTTTGAAAAATTTTCTCCGGCTGTAGGAAGCGCCCTTATAAATTTCTGAGCATGCTTTATGCCTCATAATCATCACCTCTCTATAAATATGTTTCAAGTTTCAGGTTTCAGGTTTTTTTGCCGCAGAAAAGCGCAAAAGATAATTGGTTACCGTGTAGGGGTAATCCTATGTGATTACCCTATAGATTTGAACCACGATTCCCGGGATTAGAAGGATTACCATGATTGAAATCCTTGCCGAATTCCCGCAAAGCGGCAATCCCAGTTAAAAAAATGATAATATAATAACCACAAATCTCTTATAGAACCTCAATATTTTAATGCGCGCCGGGCACATTACTTTTCCATGGAGGAGTTTCAGGCAGCAGTTTATCGAACACAGAGATCAGTTTTTCTTCGTACTCTTTTGTATATTCGCCGCTATGAAATTTATCTGCAGCCTCGTTATGGAAAAGTTCCCATGAGTTTTCCTCAAGGCCGGGGTTAACCGGAAAAAACAGCAGGTTATTCGCTTTTGCGGCTTTCATATCCCCGGGCGCGTCTCCTATCATGATAACATTGCCTTCGGGATATTTATCCTTGACGAGTTTGAGATGGTCCTTTTTCTTCCCCATTTCCTGTCCGGCTATTACAAGCGGAAATCCGTCTATATCATTTTCTTTCCATTCCCTTTCCAGCGCTTCACCCGGCGTTCCAGAGCACACAATAATGTCCGCCCATTTCGAAATCTTCTCCAGGCTTTCCCTGACGAGAGGAAAAGGAGGAATTCCAAATACCATATCCTTGATGGCTGAATTTACAGCGTTACTCCAGGTAAGAACCTGTTTCAACACCGGATCGCCGGTTCTTTCCACCTCAGCTGTAAGAGCGGGATTACCGAGCTTCGATTCACGCGCTATCCAGTCGCGAAATGGCTGAGCAACCGGTATTTCAACATTTCTTTTGCGTACTTCCGGCCAATCCATAAGCAAGTCGAAAACTTTTACCAGCGCCGGAAACCGGTTAGAGCCGCGCCATTTTGAATACAGGTTGACAAATTCCGCAGCGGTCCGGGTGTATTTGGAAACAGGCTGCAATTTCCAGCATTTAATTGTATTTGGTGTGAAGCATTCCTTTTGTTTGATTTCCATGGAATCGAATACACAGCCATCCGAATCAATCGCAATAAGAAACTCGTGCCCGGATTTTAATTCTTTCAGGGGCGCCTGAGGATCTATCATAGATTACTCCTTTAAATGTAAAAATTTTATTTTTATAAAGTGTTTCATTGCCTGTTGTCAGTTGTTTAACTCATGCTTATGATCATCGACTACGGACTATGGGCTACGAAAAATTATTTCCTGAACGGATTATCCTCCAGAAGATATAGCATTTCACCGGCTTTTGGAACATATAATATCCCTTCATCCTCACTGCCTTTCCAGTCGTCCGGATTTATCGATTTCGGGTCGCGGTAGTCGAGGTTGATTTTTGCGCAGTAGTCCTCCGGCATCGCTGTTGCCAGAACCACGTTTGCCCGCGATTTCTCGACTCCATTTTCAAATGTGCCTGTTCCTTTCACGTTGCACGAGTGGGCGAGTATCCCGCCCTGGATATCCTTGAATCTGTCCCATTGTTTCAGAAAATAGTCACGGCAGTGGTAGCCGATCTTTTCGAGGATATGACCGTACACCGCAGATACATGATCCACATGAGGCGCATGAATGATGATCTCGCCGCCATCGGCGACCACGGATTCGAGCTTGTACATACACTTTCCCGCAGTCCATATTTCGTCATACATCGGCGGAGCGCAGGAAAGCACCCGTTTGAAAGGACGTTTTTTGTAAATAATATGGATCTTATCTGATAAATCCGCCGCCGCTGAAAATGTTTCATCAGGTGGTCCGATAAAAAGCCCATGCAGGTTATGATCATGTACAACAAGATTGATGCATATACGCTCAACCGGAATAAACGCGGCAGCTTTTTCAACGAGTTTTCGCATGGGCGTATCCTTTGTGCCGATGAAAACAGGTAAGGTTATAAGTGCGGCTATCCAGTGGAAGGTATCGATGATTTCTTCCCCGGATATGCCGGGAAAGAGGTATTTATGTCCCCCGGAAAATCCCATCGCTTCGTGAGGAAATGTCGGGCCGATAATTATCAGAAGGTCATATTCATACACCATCTTGTTAATGGTAACATCTACTTTTTTCTTAAGAAGCCCGTTTGAAATCTGTGCGATTTCATCCTCGCTGAAACTTCCGGCAAGTGTCAACTGTCCGGGGTCACGCGAGTTATGGTTGAAGAATCTAGCTTTGGGGAATGAGTGTATATGTTCCTGCTTTGTGATGCCGAGGTGTCTGTAAATCGCATCATCGTTCATGGGAGGATGTGTTCCGAGAGCGATGAGAAAGTCAAGATTTTTTACACGTTCCGAAAGCAGTTTGTAAACAACACGAAAAAGAAGGCCAAAAGGCCCAGACCGTGTATAATCAGGTATAATGACAAGCACACGTTTGCCGTTAAGATCACTCCGGGCAAACGCCTCAGCACACAGGTCAAATACCTGTTTTTCGTTCAATGTTTCAATTTCAGAGCCATTACCGATAATCATGGGATATTAAATTCCGGATTCAAGACTCAAAGTTTATTTCTCTAAACCACAAACTCTAAACTGCAAACCATCATTTCAGCCATTCGGTATGGAAAAACTGTCCGCGCGGCTTGTCAATACGCTCATATGTATGGGCGCCGAAATAATCACGCTGAGCCTGCAGGAGATTGGCGGGCAGACGCGAACTCCGGTAGCTGTCATAATATGCCAGCGCGCTTGAAAATGCCGGAACAGGAATGCCGTTTTGTACAGCCATGCTAACAGTTTTTCGCCACGCTGTTTGCGTTTCTTCTATCACATTTATAAAATAAGGATCAAGCAGCAGGTTAGGAAGATTGGGGTTATTATCAAATGCCTCTTTTATCTTCCCAAGGAATTGCGCGCGGATTATACACCCGCCTCTCCACAGCAATGCGATATTTCCAAAATCGAGATTCCAGCCATGCTCTTCTGATGCAGCCCGCATAAGTTGATATCCCTGTGCATACGAACAAATTTTTGACGCATACAGCGCCTTTCTAATCATTTCGATAAATACCTTTTTATCACCATCGAACCTGATATCCGGCCCGGTCAAAACCTTTGATGCAGATACACGCTCTTCCTTTATGGCGCTCATGGTTCGCGCAAACACGGCTTCGGCAATAGTCTGTGCGGGGATGCCCAGGTCAAGAGCGGCCTGGCTAGTCCATTTTCCTGTCCCTTTCTGTCCCGCTGTATCAAGGATAACATCAACCATCGGTTTGCCGGTTTTCGGATCCTTTTTGGCCAGAATGTCGCGCGTTATTTCTATCAGGTAACTGTCCAATTCCCCTTCATTCCACTCGGTGAACACATCGTGCATTTCATCGGTAGTCAACTCAAGTACTCTGGTCATCAGCAGGTAAGCCTCGCAAATCATCTGCATGTCACCATACTCGATGCCGTTGTGACACATCTTAACGAAATGGCCGGCGCCATCTCTTCCGACCCATTCACAGCAGGGTGTTCCATCGCCGACTTTAGCAGCTATTGCCTGAAAAATCGGTTTCACATGGGGCCATGCTTCAGGCGATCCGCCAGGCATTATGGACGGTCCTTTCAGAGCTCCTTCTTCACCGCCTGAAACTCCCGTTCCTATGTAGAGCAATCCTTTGTCCTTTATATACTTTGTTCTTCGAATGGTATCAGGGAAATGGCTGTTGCCGCCATCGATGATAATATCGCCCTTTTCAAGATGAGGCAATACAAGCTCAATGAAATCATCCACAGGTTTGCCTGCTTTGACCATAAGCATAACCTTCCGGGGGCTTTTGAGACTTGCCGCCAGTTCTTCAATGGAATGATACCCTTTGATATTCTTACCTTTTGCGTTGCCGTTTATGAAATCATCCACTTTGCTGACTGTACGGTTGAAAACTGCCACCGAAAAGCCGCGGCTCTCCATATTGAGAACAAGATTTTCACCCATCACAGCCAGACCGACAAGACCAATGTCACACTTATCCATTTAGTTTTCCTCCTGATTCATTTATGTTGGATTTCAATATTTTTATTCTTCATTAACTTTAGTTAAGCTCACCAGATTAAGTATTACTCAATTTTCTCAGGTACTTAATTTATTATAAGAACCAATTTTCTTTTATCTTCAGTTAATCGGGCAGTTCATTAACGGCTGTTATATTTTTAAATAAACCGGAATCTGAAATCTGAAACCATAATAACGAGTTAAATTGTCATCGCAGTAAAACCGCCGTCCACACGAATAACTGCCCCTGTAGTAAATGACGAAGCTTTTTCCGATGCAAGCCATATCACAGCGCCAACGAGCTCTTCAGGTTCACCGAACCGGGACATTGGGGTATGGCTGAAAATAGAATCAATACGTTCCTGTGTCAGAATCTTTCGATTCTGTTCCGCCGGGAAAAAACCGGGAGCAAGGGCATTTACACGAATCTTGTGTGTGGCCCATTCGCGTGCAAGGAACCGGGTGAGATTATTTACCCCTGCCTTGGAAATACTGTATGTGAATACTTTTGAAAGCGGAGGGCCTGAAGATACCGAAGAGATATTTATAATGCTTCCGCCCTCGTTCTGCTCGATCATTCTTTTTCCGAAAACCTGACATGCAAGAAACATGCTTTTAAGGTTTACCCGGAGGATATTTTCCCACTCATCTTCCGAAATATCTAAAAACTTTGTGGCGGAATTAATGCCTGGAGCATTGATAAGAATATCGATACGTCCCCATTCCGAGATGATCCTGTTAAGAGCATTCTGAACATCCTCTTTGTTTGTAGCATCGACCTGAACCGGCAGCGCCTCGCCGTTATGGTCACGTTTTATCAAGGTCGCCGTTTTTTCAGCATTTTCCATGTTCATATCAAGTATGGCAACTCTTGCTCCGGCTTGAGACAAACCCATGGCCATTGCTCCTCCCAAGACACCTCCCGCACCGATGGCTGCGGCGACTTTCCCATCAAGGTTGAATATTTCATCAACAAATGACATTTACAACACCCCGGTAATGACTGATTTATAAAAAATTGGTTAATAATATATGGGGAAAGAAATATATATATGAGCCGCATATTTTGCAAGGATAGTCTCTTCTGCAGGTTATACTTTTTTCAGAAAAATTTCTTTATATCGCTTCTTCATGTTGCGAAGGATGAAAATATTGATGAGGAGCAAAGGGATAAGTTCCAAGGCAAAAGGAAAAATAATAAGCCTGGCTACCCCCGCTTTATTTGAATAGAGTCAATTGGGATTTGTAATTTGAGTAAAATATCTTTCGAAGAATCCGTTTAGGACTTTAGTTCTAACTGGAATATTGTCAAAGATTGAACGATGCAATGCTGTGTAGGTTAACGTAGAGCCTTTTGGTTTAAAGCGAGATGTCGTCGTGATTGAAACGGCATCGCTTGAGATTATTACCGAGTTTCGAATGAAATCGCCTGTTTTCTTAAATATGTCTTGATTATTCATAGCTTCCCCCCCAATCTAACTCGAGCCTTTTCAGAACAATTCAAACAATTTAATTACAGCAATTTCTGATGTGCAGAGCCGAATTGAATTTAAATATGTCCGGCATTTCCAATGTAAAAATTATAAGGGCGAATAGCTCCTATTCAGTCAACAAGTTCAATTTATGGTTTTATCCAGAATTCTCAACGGACTACTGACACCTGACCATGAATATTACCCGATACTTATTTTCCGGATTTATGTTCTTTTAAAGCTCTGTTCGCCAGGTTGTCAGCAAGAGAATTATTTTCACGGTTAACGTGAATAACCTTGCAGGAGTCTAATTCCGTCAGAAGCATTTTTATTTCGGTATAAAGTGGTTTCAGTCCAGGATTTTTTACTTTATATATTCCGTTAATTTGCCTGACTACAAGTTCCGAGTCCGAATATACTGTCACTTCGGTAGCGCCCAGTTCCATCATCCGCTTTAACGAAGCGAGAAAAGCTTTATATTCGGCAACGTTGTTGGTAGTTTTCCCGATATAAGCATATTTTTCTTCAAGTAATACGCCGTCTTTTTCAATCGTATAGCCGATTGCCGCAGGCCCCGGATTACCCTTGGAAGCGCCATCAGTATGAGCACTCAGTTTCATTTTTTTTTGGCTCTCTCATCCCATACAAGCAGGCGGCCGCATGATTCACAAAATAAGAGCTTTTCGCTCCTGCGTACCTCAAGAACCTTCTGCGGAGGAAGCTGTTTGAAACATCCCTGGCAGGAGAGTTTTATCTGGTTGACTGTGGCGATGGCGATACCGCTTTTGCCTTTCCTCAATCTATTGTAAACTCTCATTGCTTTATCTTCCATACCCGAAAGCATCCGCTTGCGCTTTTTTTCAAGCTTTGAAATATCTGATTCTATTGAATCGAATTTCCCATGGATTTCCTTTATTTTGGAATCATTTTCACTACGGGTAGCTTTGTGCTTTGCTATCAGTTCGTCTTTTTGAGGATTAAGCTCATCAAATACAGTCATGAGTTCTAGGTCTTCGGTTTCCAGGTGATCGATGCGCTCCAGCGCCTGTTCAATTTCATTTTGAACGGCGGTATATTCCTTGTTTGTTTTTGTTTTGAGAAGCCTCTGTTTTTTATTGGAAAGCGCATCCTGTTCCGCAGTTATTTCCTCTTCTATGAGGCGTCTGTTTTTCTGATTTTCAACAATTAGACCTTTGATATCATCAATAGCATTTTTAAGATCATCAATCTCTTTCTTCCATGATTCAATCTGCCCGGGATATACCTTTTTCGATTTGATGAGTTTGTCGATTTCAAGGTCAAATTCCTGCGCGTAGAGAAGTTTTTCCAAATTATGTTTCATAATTCTCCTCCATCATACAACCGACAGGTTATGATGTTTTGTGACACTCGAAAACGGTCGGAACGTTTTCTCCTGGATCAATAGTAATGTCATATTCCTTACCCCACTTTGACATAAGAAGTTGTTCTCTGATTTTTTCCAGTACTGGCAGTTCAGTTGCGCGGTGTGAAGCGTCTATCAGCATTATGGACTCGCCATAATCCAGAAAATCGTGGTGTCCGAGGTCGCCGGTGACATAAACCTCGGCGCCGCAGGATATGGCACAATCGATGTAGCTTCTTCCGCTTCCGCCCATAACAGCCACACGCTGTATATACCGGCTTTTACCTTTTGATATTTTAAGTATTTTCATTCCAAGGGATTCTGAGACATGCTCGGAGAATTGTTCAGTCCCCATCTTTTCTTTGAGATTTCCTACTGCGCCGTAACCGAATGACATTTGCGCATTGGAAAGGGGAACGAGGTCGTAAGCCATTTCATCGTAGGGATGAGCTTCACGGGCGGCTTCAACGACAGAAGCCGCAAACGGAGCGGAAACGATCATTTCGATACGGTCCTCTTCGGCACGTGAAAGTTTGCCTGGCTCTCCCTCGTAAGGTGCTGAAGCTGAAGAGGGAATATACGTTCCGGTACCGCGTGATGTGAATGAACAGAGACTGTACTCCCCGATAATCCCTGCTCCCTGCGAGCCGGCAGCCTCACGCACACTGTCGGTATATTCAGGCGGTGTATATGTGATGAATTTCACCATACCGCTTGTGCCAGGAGCCAGAAATGACAGTGAAGATAGGCCCAGTTTCCCAGCCAGAGCCGAGCTAACGCCTTCGGGCGCCTGGTCAAGGTTCGTATGCAAAGCATATATGGATATGTTGTGCTTTATCGCTTCGCGAATTAAGCGGGAAGACATAGCCGAACCGGAGAAATTCTTGATTGGTTTTAAAATAGGGGGATGGTGAGATATAATAAGTGAAGTCTGATTTTCTATTGCGTTTGAGATGGTTTTATCGGTTACATCCAGAGTAATCAGAACTGTCGCCACTTTTTTGTCAGGATCTCCGGTTATCAGACCAACATTATCCCATGGTTCAGCAATGGATAACGGAGACCAGTTCTCGAGAACCTCGGTAACATCACGTACTTTTGCCATTCACCATCTCAGAAATGAAAAAATAAAAAAGTGCATCAGAAAGGATGCACTCGAAAATTATTCAATATTACAGTTTGCTTTTGTAGCGTTGAATGAAAAACTATATAAAATTAGAATAAATCGGCGAAACAATTGAATAATCAACAGCACCTCGCTATTATATTCGTGGTGGGCGATACTGGGTTCGAACCAGTGACCTCGGCGATGTGAACGCCGCACTCTAACCAACTGAGCTAATCGCCCTCTATTGTTATTCACATCGGAGTGTCGGAATGTGCGCCGAATCCCACATTAGTTTGTTTTTAAAAGGATTATGATAACTGGTGGGCCCTCAAGGACTTGAACCTTGGACCAACCGGTTATGAGCCGGTGGCTCTGACCACTGAGCTAAGGGCCCTTTCAAATTCGTTGAAAATATAGTTTAATTGTTTTTAAAAGGCAAGGAAGAAATCATGTCCTGAGTTTCATTTTCCGGGATAGCAAATCCGATGAATTGATATTAAAGAAGGTTTTCTTATAAAAAAATTAACCCGATTTATTCACAAAAAATTTCTTCACCGCAGAGAGCGCAGAGTACACAAAGGGAAAAAATAAATAAAATTGAAAAAGCTTATGCCAGCATTGTAATACGGAAAAAATTATAACGCCTTGTTATTGCTTTATCTCAGCGGCCTCTGCGGCCTCTGCGGTAAAATTTATAAATAATTCGGGTTAAAAAATCCTTTTTGTTATGTAAAAAAAGAATATATTAGAAATTGAATGCAAATTAAATTTTAAGAAACGGCAGAATAATGAATTATGCAGAAGCAAAAAAAACAATGCGTATCCGAATGAAAGCGCTGCGAGACGATCTTGATTTGTGCGAATACCGTAAATTGAGCACTGCCATTATGGAGCGATGTCTTACACTGCCAGAATGGCAGAAAGCGGGTGCGATTCATATTTATATCTCCGCAGTTAATAATGAAGTTGATACTCTCGGTTTAATATTCGGCATGTTTGATAGCGGAAAAACTGTTGTAGTACCAAAGTGCGTTGAAAAACTCCACAAGCTTCAGAATATTTTTATCAGATCGCTTGATGAGCTTACCCCGTGCAGGTTCGGAATAATGGAACCCGAGTACACCCCTGAAAGAGAAATTCGTTGTGATGCATTAGACCTTGTTACCGCTCCGCTTCTGGCTTTTGACCGTACCGGTGGACGGCTTGGTTTTGGCGGGGGGGATTATGATTCCCTGCTCGACGAGTGTACATGCCCGAAAATCGGTCTGGGATATTCCTTTCAGGAAGTCGATAGTGTACCGGTGGAACCGCATGACCAGAAACTGGATATAATTATCACAGATAAAGAGATCATAAAGGTTAATAATGAATGAAAACTGCACAATTTCCGATTTGAACGATGGAGATGAGTTTGTAGGTTTTTATGTTCTGAGACGATGCGAATTGAAGGAATTCGACGGCGGATTCAGGCTTGATTTGGAATTGTCTGACAGTACCGGCACACTGCCGGGAGTTATCTGGGATGATGCTCATAACTATATGAAGACTTTAAAAAAAGGGGTTGTCGTTAAGGTAAAAGGACGTGTCGGAAGCTATCGTGACAGGCCACAGGTACGAATAGAAAAAATACGCCCCGCGGATGAAGATGAATATGTCCCCGAATCGTTTATTCCCTCGACACCAAAAGATATTAAAGCGCTTCTTGAACGTGTACATTCAATGGTTGACACAATCGAGGACAAATACCTGTCACAGCTCGGTAAGCTTATTTTCGATAATCCACAGTTCATTAAGGAATATACAAGAAGCCCCGGCGGCATGAAATGGCACCACCCTTATCTCGGCGGCTTGCTGGAACATACTGTTGGAGTGGTTGAAATATGCGATTTTGTGGCTCAGCAGCATACTGATTTGAACCGTGACCTTCTTGTTCTGGCCGCTCTTCTTCATGATGTGGG
>JABHYP010000330.1 GCA_018656855.1 Candidatus Latescibacterota bacterium
CCATTTCATGCATCCCAAAATAATCGACTCTTTCGAAGGAAAAAACCTTGTTTCAATTTTATAAATATCATAATTTGAACTTGTTGGAAGAATATTTTGGAGTTATTCGTTCCCGTGATTTTGATATGGGGAATACCGGTTTTATTATCATGCGATAAGTTTATTTAATAAATATGATAAGTATGAAGAGGCATATTATTGTTATAAACAAGCTCATAAAGTTGGTGTTGTTAACACTGATATTGATCGTGTAGGCACAACAACAGAATTGTTATCAGGTAATATTAGTGAAGCAATTAAGAAAAAAGAAATATTAAAAAAAGAGAATCCAAATTTTGCAACATTGATAGATATTAATTATTTCTTTAGAAACTATCGACATACAATTTTTAATAATGACAAATTAGATCGAGAGACAAGTCTAGCATATTTATATAAAACGATCATGACTGATGACCATTTTGTAAATGACAATTTTGAGTTCTTTGCTCAGAAATTAATAGAAAATGACCTTATTCTTTATTCTTGCGTCAAGGAAGATTATGATCTTAAGCGGTTTTTAATGGTAATGTACTTTTTAGAAGAATTTAGAATACCGTTAGCTTGTTCATTCAAAGATATTAGTCTAATAAAAGCAGAACTTCATATGCAGATATTACAGATATTCTTAACGTTAAAACTATATTTTAATAAAGGCATAATTCTTCAAATATTGTGTGAGTATTTTATAACATTGAAATTTCAATACAATATAATAAATAGTAAATTTATAAAATCCCGAATTGAACCTAGTAATGAAATTATTCAAATTGTTAAACGGAATTCTTCAGATGAATATATAAATAACGTATTTCGTTGGATTGAGCAAAAACATTTAAAAGAATTGGACACGAATAATAATCCAATAGATATTTCAGATGTTTACCTGTTTATTGGGAGTACAGCTTCTTTATTTGGGTGCTATCAGGAGGCAAGTAAATATTATGAAAAAGGATATAAAAAAATAACAGTAGATAATAAACCGATTGCAAATGTATTTGACAATAGAAGCGATTTATTTAAGGTCCAAATTGTAGATTCGTTATATAAAATGGGTGTTAAAGATTATGAAAGAATGATATCTTTACTGATGGAAGTAACAAATAAAACTACAAATCATAGCAACAAACAAATGAAGTCAAATTCTAGTTGGTTGTTATATAATATATTTAAAGAGTTAGATGCAGATATTGCGCTTTACTATGCAAATGAGTCGATTGAGATAATCGAAGAAAATATATCACAAATTTGTGATATTATGGATATTATTGATTATCACAATAATTTTAAATCGAAGTACGAAGATGTTGCTCAATTTGCTTTCAATCAAGGTGAGCAATATATGGCATTATTTTTTATAGATAAACTAAAATCAAGAGCTCTATCACAATATCTCGCTCTGTTAAATCCAAGTCATAATACTATCCTGGAAGAAATCGAATTTGACATGGACAAGTTGGTAAACCGTAATATTGGAAGGTTGGCTGATCTATTCAATAAAGCTGATGAAAAAGGTGATAAGATTATCGTTGTAAATTATTTTGTGTTACCAAATACTGACCAAATATTTGTACAATTAATTGGAGATCATAATAATGATGGTATTTTTATAAAACCTTTTAAATTCGAATATAATGATAAAATTAAGAAATTTGTTAAGAGTTTTGAAACTTCAAATTGGTTTTTTCATGAACCTTCAGGAAACCTTCATGTTCACTCACCATTTCCTGAAAATGATTTCCAAATGATTTTAAAAGAAGTATATGATGTGCTTTTTAAAGATATTGATAATTTTGTTGTTGAGTACAAAGCCACAAAATTATTTATTATTCCTCATCAAGAATTACATGCTTTCCCATTTAACGCTTTATATTGTGACGATGATTACATAATTAACTCTCGAGATTATATAATATCAGTAATGCCATCTTTGTCATGCTTATTCGAATTATTACAGCATACTGCAAGAAGTGTAGAATGTGTTAAAGCTATTGATATTATAGAAGATAAAAATAATGAAGCAATTGGAGAGGTTGGTATATCAGATAACCTTATAGGGCGTTTTCCAGATGTGAATATTTTCAGGAAAGAGCCATTAAATGATAATATGTTTCAAATAATAAGTAACGAAGAAAAAGTTAGTTCAAACACTTTTTCAGACCTATTTGAAAAAAACAAAAATACAGATCTATTTATTTCGTCTGGGCATGGAAACTATAACGCGTTACCTTATTTCTCATATATAATGTCTATAGACTATATCACAGAAAGCTCTCAGAATTTTGATACGAAATTGTCTCTTTATTCAAAAAATGGCCCTTCTATAATGACTTTAAGAGAATACTTAGGGGCTGGTTTCAATACAGTATTATTGAACTGTTTTGGAGCATCATCTGAGATGTTTGGGAGTGATGAACGAATCGGATTTATTGAAGGCTTTTTTATGGGCGGTACTCGTAATATTACTGCTTCATTATGGGAAGTATTTTCAGGCTTTTTACATGATGTTCTTCCAAGTTATTTCAATGATATAAGTAGTGGGATTCCATTTGATGAAGCTTTACATAAGATGCAGCGTAGAGTATTAAATGATAAAGACTTCATTGAATATCGCCATCCTTCTTACTGGGCGGGTTTTCAGTTTTATGGGTGGCCTTATTAAATAACTCTTCAAATAAGATTCTTATTTGAAATTTTAATTGTTGCTTTTCCTTTTGAATCAGTTATTGCCATTCCAATTACTTTTCCAGAATTGTCTTGAAGCTGAATTAAAACACCTTTTACATCTTTGTCTTTTTTTATTTCTGAAAGCTTTACAAGAATCTTTTTTTCTTTTACACTTTCGTAGAAATTAATGTGATAATCATCATTTTCTTCAGCACAAATTGATTTTGTAAGTTTTTTCTCTTTTCTACCTCCCATCGCTATTAAGGGCCGTTCAGATGCCAGACCAAAAGCTCCACCCAATCCTTCTATAGTTTTAATTGTAATTTTTTCTGCTGTTTCCATTACACATGATATTAATTTCAACGGAATATCTTCTATACTTTTTTCATCGCCTTTCATAACGTGCTCTGGCAATGATAAATCGCCGTTTTCATTTAGCCATCCAGCTTGAGTTGCAACATTGATATATTTCTTCTGCATATTGATATAGGTTTGATATTCGGGTGTTATTTCAATAAGTTTTGCAACTCGTTGTTTTTCTTCTTTGCTTAATAATCCGCAAATATAAGCATCGAGAGTTTCAATATTTATGCTTTCATTATTATTTTTAGTCATTTTCTTCTTCCTTAAAATCATAAGGTAATGATCCTTCAGCTACTCGGAGCATTTCCATTATACGTTGCTGCGCTCGTATTAGATTCTTTGCTTCACCGGATCTTGTCGATATTGAATGAGGTGTCATAGTGTATTTAATTGCCATGTCTGCATTTGATAATTCAACAATATATTTATCTATTAATATGTTTTTTTGATTATTTGCAAATACTACTGAATTTATCGCTATCCACAATAATTCCTCGTCAATTTTCGAAGAATATGGCGGAAGTGTTGGATCTTCTATTGATTCAATTAAAGTTTTGTCATATTCAACAAAACGTCTAATACTACGAAGATAAGCAATTGCTCTTCTTACCGCACACACCTGAAAAAAAGTATCTAATGTAGCATCACCTACTGGATTATAGCGTTTTTCCCCAATTACAGAAATAAACGTATTTTGGATAATTTCATCTGTCTCATCATAGTCAAATCCAAAATTATATTTAAAAAACCAATAACCCCAATCTCTATAATGTTTTAATAACTTTTTTAAAGCAATATTATCATCATTTTCATAGTATTCTTTATATAATGTCATTGCCTTTCTCATAGGCGCTTACTTTCTTAACAAATTTTATTCCAATTGTACTTTTTTCTGCTGACTGCTATTGTAATTCCCCGATTGTTTTTCGAAGGAACGTGAAAAATTCTTCTTTATTCTCGTGATATATGTGATTAAACGAAAAAACCTTACTCAAAGACAGAATAAAAATATTCTGACTAATTGTCAAATATTTTATTGATTTAACAGAAAATGTGAAGAAAACTCATTAGTACTCGTGAAAAGGTTAGTCAGGAATTAATAATAATCCTTTAACATCAAATTTCGGAGGTTTCGTTATGTATTGGGCGACTAGTTATCCAGACCGCTTTAAGTCTGAGATATGGTTGATGAATCAGAATACAAATGCTCGGCTGGTAAGACTTCAGGATAATCGACTTCGTTGGCAAGAATGGATTGTTAATAATCTTGGTGATGAGTTTTTGCTTGCTATAACGTATCCGGAGAATTTTCCGACTCAATCTCCAATTCCTTCTGTACTTAAGCCTGATATTAAGCCTGCTGGAGCCTATTACATGTTTGAGAATAAGATAATTTGTGCCATGCCATCATCGAGTTATTCTCCTAATATAACAGCGTATGCCATTCGTAATAGGGCTTGTGCATGGACGACCTTTTACGGTCTCTATGATCGTTTTTGTATATGGTATGGGCCCACCCATTGATTTGAAAGGAGGTGATAATGAAATGGGAATAACACCTGATGAGATTCTAGAAGTAATCCCTGTTGTAAATGAAGCAGGGGATCCAGACTGTGATCTTTCCAATAAAAACCAGAGTTTTTTGGTTTCCAAAGATGGAAGGCTCTTTCGCGGCGAGGACAATAATTCATCAATGAATCTCATGAAAGAAAGATTCTCCTAACAATAATTATTTGATGGGGGAGTGCTTATTACTCCCCCGTCATAAACAATGAGGATCATAATGAAACATAATACGATAAAAATTTCTAAATCTGTATATGATACAATGATGGAAATTGCTCTGGACGCAGATCCTCGTGAAGCTGGAGGATTGTTGTGCGGTCAAAAAAATAGAAACCAGTATGTTATTACGCATTTCATCCCATCATTCAGTAATGAATCAGGACCGTATTCCTTTTCGACTGTTCCAGAGATGGAGCAGCCGAAACTTAACAGGCTTCACGCTGGCTATGATTGTGATTTTCAGGGATATCATCATACTCATCTGTGTGATTCCGGACCAAGTAGTACTGACTTACAAACTTCGGAATCGTTGTATTACAGAATGAAAAAGCACAATGGAACGACACCGATTATGGGTCTTTCATGTAAAACAAAAAAAGGTTGGAAGTTGAAAATGTACGCAGTTGAAATCAACTCAGGTGAGGCTTGCTGGAACGAAATCCCTTTTCAGATTATTCCTGATCAGGATTGGAGTATGAGAGATATTATCCGTCCCAAATCCTTAAGCGGTGGTACTGTAGGTAGGATATTTGATGAATTGAATCTTCTCGTTGATGTTTTTGGTGATGATGTTCGTTTCCGGCAGGAGGGATCATGTTTTGATGCGGATGTGCCATTCAAAAATGGGATTCTCAGAATACGAATCAGCGAACGATATCCCCATTCTCCTCCTCGTCTCTGGTTCTGTGATGAGAGTGGAACCTGGCATAATTGTTATCATTTATGGATGAGTATGTGGAATGACAGCTTCACGCTCTGGGAGATGATTGATTGCACTAAAGAGTTTGTATGTCCGCCGTGGCAAAAAGAAATAACTGAAAATGAACCGGAGGCAGTCAAATGTTGAACATAATAATCATACCGGATAATTTATACAAAAAACTTTCAACAACAACTGAGGATGAAGGTTTCCTTGTTGGTTCAGGGATAATGTCATCATCAGGAAAAACTTGGATTATCGCTGATATCAGTAAAACAGGAAATGGTGCAATAGGGAAGTGGTGCGTATCGGGAGATACGGATCCAGACTATCCTATTTCCATGGTTTTAACTGAATCAAGAGATATACAGGATATTCAGGTGACGGAGCCTGCTAATAATTCTTCGGTTATGAGAATTGTTATTGAGCAAGATCAGTATCGAGAGAGATTGAAAGTCCCCGGATTTAAAGGAATAAATGACTTTTCCGCTTTGATTATTGGTGTTGGTAGTGTTGGTTCCCGGATTGCCGTTGATCTTGCGAGGGCTGGAATAGGGAAATTGATTTTGATTGATCCTGATATTGTTGAAGAGAAAAACCTTTGCCGGTGCGAATATTTCGCTGATCAGATCGGTATGAACAAAGTTCATGCTCTGCCGGATACTATTCATAGGATAAATCCGGCGGTGGAAGTTGAGGGTATATCCTGGAACATACTTAATACTACTCCTAAAATGATGGAATCTCTGATTTCTTCTGTCGATATCGGTTTTCACGCAACAGACAGCCTTCCGGCGGGCTATATGCTGAACCGTGAAGCGTATGACAAATTACCTGTTGTTTATACCGGTCTTTACCACAATGCTTTTTCTGGTTTTGTGATCTATACACTCCCGGGCGTGACACCATGTTATGAGTGTATTATGCCTGCACCGGGAGATATACGTAATGATAATCAAGAAGCTGCTGTTCGAGAGATTCCTGATTGGGATTACACTGATAACACAGGCAGAACGAGGGCTATTCCCGGTCTTTTCGTTGATATCAGCAGAGCGTCAACTATAGCTTCTCGAATTGGTATTTCCCTGCTTTGTCAAGAAAATGAAAAAGGGAATTTCCCTCTTCATAATGATAGGAATGCAGTGTTTTTCTGCACTGTTCCTGAAGAGGATGGTGTCTTTTCATTTCCCTTTCAGACGGAATGGGCAGTAACCTCACTGCGTGATGATTGCTGGTGCCAGAAAAACGATCCGACGGAAGATGAAATCCGGTCCGTTGAGAGCATAATCGAAAAAATTCCAATGGAAGATGGGACTGAATAAAAGGTGAATGATCGAAGAGTATTTCATGTTCCCGGAACAGGTCAGTATCATGATGAATTTGGGCAAATTGTGGAGCAGCATGAGATTCCCCAAAATGTTGTAATAAACGATGAATATAGATACAATCGAGATTACAATGGAGAATATATTAGTTTTTTTAAAGGAATTGTCGGCACCGGATATATTCTGATAAAACTTTTCCTTTGGATTCTTCAGTTTCTGGTGTTTGCTCTTGGAATCAGCTTAATTCTGGTAATAATCTGCATTGATTTAATAGTCTTGTTGCTGGAGAAAAAACCATTAAAGACTAGGGTTGACTTTGAACATTTCCTTTTGGAATTAAAAGATTTTTGCATTGCTCTACCTGATGCAGTTTATCGTAAAATTAGAGGATAAATACATGTTTCTGAAGAGTAGACTAACCATTTATAGCAAAAAGAATAGCGGGGAGGTGATTATTGATACCGCAAACTGATAATGACGCTCGTGAAATGCATGAACTCTTAGAGGAAATCGTTGCGGAAAATCTGCGACGAATGAAATATCCTGAGTTGAAACTGATAAAAATTTCTTTATTACGGCGTCGTGTCGCTGATTATCTAACACGGCGACGCGAAGCAGACGATAATATTGAGCGTCGGGAAAAGGAGACGGGACGGCGCCTTAGTCTTGCAGAAGCCAGGCAGTTTGAGGGACGGCTGAACAGTGAGCGTAAAGCCTTGACAAATGATTTGCGACATATTTCTGCTGGATTTGAATTTGGAACAGGTCAGTTATTCAGTGTCGCAGGAGAATATGATGTGTTCATGGATGAAGCGACAGGAATACTGCCACCCGAATATAATGATCTGGCAAAAAAGATGTCCCGGCTTTCGAAACGTGAGCGTTATCAACTTATCAATAATCTCCTAGATGAAGAAACGATTGATGAACATCAGCATAGCGAGTTGGTTCGTTTATTTATCGAAGATATCCCTGATGAAAAAACGTGTGATATTGGTCTGAAAGGAGATCCTGTTTTGACTGAAAATATCAATCCCAAGTTTTGTCCTTACAGTCATAAACGCCCTAATGGGACTATTATGTGTGAGTTTCAATCAGAGGACAATGAAGACGCCGATGGGGACAATGAGACCGTAAAAGACGTTGATGGTGACGATGAGTATACGTCAGATAAAAATAATGATTCGTCTCTAGAGCACTCTGATAGTGATGATGTTTCTGTGGAAGATGATGGCGATTCTTATGATTACTCTTTCGATGTTGATGATGCATCGAGTATTGATCTTGATTTTGATGGTAACAGCGCAAGTTTTGATTTCGATTATGATGGTGGGGACTATGACGGCGGCGATTATGGTGGCGGAGGTGAAGGCGGTGGTGATGGTGGTGATTAATAAATGAAAAGGAGGATAAATAATGAACGGACATATTAATA